>JAYZXG010000299.1:0-4153 GCA_036141435.1 Pseudomonadota bacterium
ATAGATCAATTTCTGAATCAAAATCCACATTTTCCAGATATCCTTTCAAAGCGGCGAAAAACGATAGCCTGAAGTCATCCGAGCGCACTGCACAACCCGATTCCACCTCGGACGCAAGCGCCGAGACAATCCCAGAATCGCTAGTCAGAGCTTTTGATCGAACTCGCCGACTTCATCATACGCCGCCAGAACGTCGGAGATGCTGTCGAAGATCGCCTTGACGTCCGCGTCGGAATTCGGGCTCTCGACAACAACGACCAGATTGGGCGTATTCGACGACGCCCGTACCAGTCCCCAGGCGCCATCTTCGAGCGAGAAGCGGACGCCATTTACGGTGTTCACGGAAGCGATCTTCCGCCCGGCCACCAGCTCACCACTATCGGCCTTGGCCTGGTACTCTGCGACGATACGGTCAATGACACCGTATTTGAGCTCATCCGCGCAGGCCGGCGACATGGTCGGCGACTGGAAGCTGACCGGCAGGGCACGACGCAGATCCGCCATCGTCTTGTCCGGGTTGCGGTCCAGCATCTGCAATACGGCACGCGCGGCCACCAGACCGTCATCATAACCGCGACCAATCGGGTCCTGAAGGAAGAAGTGCCCGGACTTCTCGAAGCCGGCCAGTGCGCCAAGCTCCTTCGAACGGCGCTTGATGTAGGAGTGGCCGGTCTTGAAGTAATCCGTCTTGCATCCGTGTTCGGACAGCACCGGGTCGATTGCAAACAGACCCGTGGATTTCACATCAACAACGAAGGTTGAGCCCGGATAAAGCGGCGCGAGATCCCGCGCCAGCATCAGTCCGATCTTGTCAGCGAAGATTTCCTCGCCCTCATTGTCGATCACGCCGCAACGGTCGCCATCGCCGTCGAAACCCAGTCCGACATCGGCGCCATGCTCGAGCACTGCATCGCGCATGGCGTGCAGCATCTCCATGTCTTCCGGGTTCGGATTATAACGCGGGAAGGTATGGTCGAGATGGCAATCCATCTCGATCACCTCGACACCCATGGCGCGCAGAGCTTGCGGAACAAAGGCACCGGCCGTGCCATTGCCACAGGCCGCAACGACCTTGAGCGGACGTTTGATATCGACGCCCTCGGCAACATCGGCGATGAACCGCTCGGCAACACCCTGCTCGCGCACATAGCCGCCGCCGTCACGGTGCTGTCCCAGTCCGCCGAGGACGATTTCCTTGAGGCGGCTCATCTCATCGGGTCCGAAGGTCAGCGGGCGAGCTGCGCCCATCTTGACGCCGGTCCAACCATTGGAGTTGTGGCTCGCCGTGACCATGGCCACACAGGGAATATCCAGGTCGAACTGGGCGAAATAAGCCGTCGGCGACAAGGCCAGACCGATGTCATGCACCTCGATACCCGCCGCCATCAGTCCGACTTCCAGCGCCTGCTTGACCGAGAGCGAATAGCTCCGGAAATCATGGCCGACGACGATCTTGGGCTCGACACCCAGCTCGTGGATCAGCGTACCCAGACCCAGGCCCAGTGCCTGGACGCCATAGAGGTTCAGTTCCGAGGGCTTGTCCGAGCCCGGATGACCGAACCACCAGCGCGCGTCATATTCACGAAACCCGGTCGGCTTGATCAGCGCCTCGTTCTCGAACTCCCAGGTATTGGGCGCAAGTTCTGCAAACGGTTTCTGGCTCATAATCCCCTCCGGTGCCCGCCGGCACGTTTCGTGTGTACGCGTCGATATTTCGTTCGCGCGATCGCGCGCTCTAGCTCGGCCGCCCGATGCTGGAATACTTGAAGCCCGCTGCCTTCATTTCCTCCGGCGGATAGATGTTGCGCAGGTCGACGAGGACCGGAGCATTCATCGACTCCTTGAGACGGGAGAGATCCAGCGCGCGGAACTCGTTCCATTCCGTGATGATGACGACGGCATCAGCGCCCTCGACACAGAAGTACGGCCCGGACGTGAACTCCACGTCGGTGAACATGTGCTCGGCCTCGACGGTGCCGGCCGGGTCGAACGCCTTGATACGCGCACCCGCTTCCTGCAGCGCCGGAATGATCTCGAGGCTCGGCGCCTCGCGCATGTCATCCGTGTTCGGCTTGAAGGTCAGCCCGAGTACCGCAATGGTCTTGCCGGATACATCGCCGTCGCAGGCCGCAATGACCTTGTCGGCCATGGCGCGCTTGCGCTTGTCATTGACGTCGACAACGGTCTCGACCAGGCGGACAGGCGACTTGAAGTCCTGGGCCGTGCGCACGAGAGCGAGCGTATCCTTGGGGAAACATGACCCGCCATAACCCGGGCCCGCATTGAGGAATTTGCCGCCGATGCGGTTATCCAGACCCACGCCACGCGCGACTTCCTGAACATTTGCTCCCACGCTTTCGCACAGATCCGCCATCTCGTTGATGAAGGTGATCTTCAGCGCGAGGAATGCATTGGCTGCGTACTTGATCAGCTCGGACGTACGGCGCGAGGTAAAGACGATCGGGGTCTCGTTGAGGAAGAGCGGACGATAGAGCTCGTGCATGACATTGCGCGCACGCTCTTCATCCGTGCCAACCACCACGCGGTCCGGGCGCTTGAAATCATCGATAGCAGCGCCTTCGCGCAGGAATTCCGGGTTCGACACAACGGCAAAATCAGCGTCCGGGCGAGTTTCGCGAATGATGCGCTCCACCTCATCACCGGTACCGACCGGTACGGTCGACTTGGTGACAACGACCGTATAGCCATCCATGACCTCGGCGATTTCCTTGGCTGCGGCGTACACGAAAGACAAGTCCGCAAATCCGTCACCGCGACGCGACGGCGTTCCCACCGCGATGAACACGGCATCCGCTTCGCGAACAGCGTCCGTCAGGTCCTGGGTAAAATGCAGGCGTCCTTCGCGAACATTGCGCTCGACCAACAGGTCGAGACCCGGTTCGTAAATCGGAATACCGCCCGACTGCAGTGTCTCGACCTTGGATGCATCCTTGTCGACACATGTGACATCATGCCCAAAGTCAGCAAAGCAGGCGCCGGAAACCAATCCAACATAGCCTGTTCCAATCATTGCGACGCGCATCGACCTAACTCCTGTCCCAAGTGTGAAACTTGCGTCCGCTTAGCGCAGCCCTTGCCACAAAACCAGAGGAAATTCGTCGCAGGACTGCAACTTCGTCCAGTCTGATGCGATTAGGGCATGCTGCTGCGAACTGCAGCTTTGATATCATCAACGACTTCCCGGATCAGTTCACCATCGCCTTCAGCCATCACCCGGATAAGCGGCTCTGTTCCGGACGGGCGGACGACCAGGCGACCTGCATCAGCCAGTTTCTCCTCCGCGGCCACCAGCGCGGCCTTGACCGCATCCGTTTCCATCGGTTTGGCCCCCTTGGAGATACGGACATTCTCGAGCAATTGCGGAGCGGGTTCGAACACGGTGAAGACCTGGCTCGCCGGCTTGTCATGCTCGATCAGCACGCGCAGCACCTGCAGCGCCGCGATCAGACCGTCGCCGGTTGGCGCAAATCCGGGTGTCAGGATATGCCCGGATGCTTCCCCGCCCAGATTGATACCGGTCGCCTGCATGCGTTCCGCGACATACCGGTCCCCCACCTTGGTCCGCTCCAGCTTGATGTCGAGATCAGCGAGAAAGCGCTCGAGCCCCAGGTTGGACATCACTGTCGCTGCGATCGCCGGCTGTGCCAGCTCCCCATTCTGTGACCAGTGTCGCGCCAGCAGCCCCAGCATCTGATCGCCGTCGATGACCTTGCCCTTCTCGTCACACAGGATGACGCGATCTCCGTCCCCGTCGAGCGCAATACCCAGGTCAGCGCGGAATTTCGTGACTTGTTCAGAAAGCTTGGCGGGCGCTGTCGAGCCACAATCCTGGTTGACGTTGAAGCCGTTCGGTTCGACGCCGATGGGTATGATGTCAGCACCCAGCTCCCACAGGACGGTAGGCGCCACCTTGTAGGCCGCCCCATTGGCACAATCGACAACGATCCGGAGACCGGACAGCCTCTTGTCTTTCGGGAAGGTGGATTTGACGATCTCGACGTAACGCGCCTGCGCGTCATCAATTCGCTTGGCCCGCCCCAGGTCCGATGGCGCTGCCAGGTTTTCGGACAGGTCCCGGTCCATGCGCGTCTCGATTTCGAGCTCTGTCGCATCGTCGAGCTTCTTGCCGTCC
>JAYZXG010000300.1:0-3211 GCA_036141435.1 Pseudomonadota bacterium
GGTGGGGTCGGGGAGGAGGCGTGCAACAGTTATACAATATGCCCAAGCTTGGGATTCGCCACCGGTGGGGGAGTTCAATTTGTTCCGCCTTTGCCCCCACCTCCCCGTCTCTGCCTTGCGGATGCCGCGATCGCCATGATCGCGGAGGGCATTCGTCCGTGACGACCGTGCTTGTCGATAACCCTGTCCTCATCCGGATGGATGGCGATTGCCTGACGCTGACGCTCAACCGTCCGCATCGCGGCAACGCCCTGACACCAGAGCTGCTCGACAGCATCTGTCAGGCCTTGGATACGCATCGGCAAGCCCGAACAATTGTTCTGACCGGAACCGGCTCGGCCTTCTCCTGCGGAGGCGATATCAGGGAGTTTTACGACCGCTCGGGAAACCGCGGTGAATTACGCGACTTTGCCCGCAAGATTGTCGGGACGCTCAACGAGACCCTTCTCAAGATTGTCGACCAGAATGCTCTTCTCGTGTGCGCCCTCAACGGGCCGATCACGGGTGGGTCGATCGGCCTCATGCTGGCCTGTGACCACGTCATCGCCAGTGAAACCGCCTTCGCTCAGCCCTATTATGCCCGTATGGGCTTTGCTCCGGACGGCGGCTGGACTGCGATCATGCCGGATCGCGCCGGCCGCGGTGTGACGCGCAACTGGCTCAGCCTCGACACGCGCCTTGATGCGCGCGACATGGCCCGCCTGGCGATCGTGGACGAGGTCTGCCCACCCACGGATCTCGCGCGACATGTCTCCCGGGTGACGACACGGCATGCCCATCTTGACCGCGCCAGCCTGCGCACCGCACGCCAGCTTGCCCTTGGTGGTCGAGACCGCCTGGCCAACGCCCTCGAGCGTGAGCTGCAGGCCTTCCTCACTTTGATTGATCGCGATGAGACCGTGCAGCGCATGCATGATTTCCTGAACCCCTTGTGAACCGGGAGACCTAGATGTTTTTCCTGCCCGACATCACACGCCAGCGCGCCAAGCTGACGCCGGATGCAACAGCCTTTCATGTCATCGAGACCGGGGAGGAAATCACCTATCGTCTGCTGGAATCGCGCGCGGCCCGGGCTGCAAGCTGGCTGGCCGAGCAAGGCATCGCCGCCGGGGACCGCGTCGCTGTCTTGTGCCGGAACCGCGTCGAGTTTTTCGAACTCCTGTTCGCATGCGGCAAGCTGGGCGCAATCCTCGTCCCACTCAACTGGCGCATGCCCGGCAAGGAGCTCACGGTTCTCATCGATGACAGCAAACCCAAAGTCCTGCTGACCGGCGCAGAGGATGCGGCAGCGGCGGCCGAAGCCGGTGCCCTGACGGATCTGGAGCCACTGCTCCTCGACAGTGATTACTGTGCGGGGAGAGATCGCTGCGAGCCGCATCCGGGTCGCGAGATCTGGCCGGGAGAGCAGCCCTGGTATCTGATCTACACCTCAGGCACCACCGGTCGCCCGAAGGGCGTGATCCAGACCTATCAGATGGCGCTGGTGAACTACATCAATATCGGCCAGGCCATCGGCTTGCGGCCCGGCGATGCGACCTTGAACTTCCTGCCGCTTTTCCATACGGCCGGTATCAACCTGCATACGCTGCCGGTGCTGATGAGCGGGGGCCTGGTGCATGTTCTGCCGGGGTTCGAACCCGGCCCCATGCTGAAGCTTATCGATCAAGGCACGCTGGACGTCTTTATCGGCGTTCCCGCGTGCTATCGCGGCCTCGCCCTGCACGAGGATTTCGAAAAGACCGACCTGACCCGCCTGCGCCACTGGGCCTGCGGCGGCGCGCCGTTGGCGGACGTGCTGGTGGAGACCTTCGCGCGTCACGGCGCCACGGTCTGCAATGGCTTCGGCATGACCGAGACCGGACCGACCGCCTTTCTGGTGGATGCGGAGAATGCCCTCGACAAGATCGGCTCTGTCGGCCGTGCCCAGCAAATGGTGGAGGCGCGCATTGCCGGCCCCGACAACACCCCCCTCGCGGCAGGCGAGACCGGTGAGATCCAGTTCCGCGGCCCCGGCCTGACACCGGGATACTGGCAGCGACCGGAGGAAACAGAGAAGCTGTTTACCGAGGATGGTTGGCTCCGGAGCGGTGATCTCGGACGGTTCGACCTCGATGGCTATTGCTTCATCGCCGGCCGCATCAAGGAGATGTACATTTCCGGTGGCGAAAACGTCTATCCCGCCGAGGTCGAGAACATTCTCGACGAACACCCGGCCGTACAGGAAAGCGCCGTTGCGGGTGTTGAGGATGAAAAATGGGGCGAGGTCGGTTGCGCCCACATCATTTTGCGCGCCAACCAATCCGCGAGCGAGGAGGAGTTGCGGACCTGGTGCCGAGACCGCCTGGCGGCTTACAAGGTGCCCAAATATTTCCGCTTCACCCATGATCTGCCGCGAACCGCGGCCGGGAAGGTGCAAAAACACCTCCTGTCGGCACCGGAGACGACGTCATGAAACGGGTCGTTCGCGAACGCTCCTTCACCCAGGCTGATTTCGACGCTTTTGCGCGCCTGTCCGGCGACGACAATCCGATCCATGTGGATCGGGAATTCTCGGCCCGCACGCGATTTGGCAAGACGGTGGCGCATGGCGCCCTGCTGTGTTCCGTGCTGCGAGGCCTCATTGAGGAACTGGCGCCCGGCGCCCGTCAACTCCGGCAATCGACGATGTATCCAGCGCCATCTCCAGCTGGACAACCGCTTCGTTTCGAAGCCGAAACGGTAAGCCAAACCGCTGAAACATTGACGATCTCTCTCAAGGTCACGCGTCTGGATGATGGTGAGACGACGTGTATTGGTGAAACGGAGGTCGCTCGATGAGTTCAGCCTTGCGGATCGGCCAGGCCGTGGAAACACGGCGTGTTTTCGCCAGCACGGACGGGGATGATCTGACCCGCCTGTCCGGCGCGCCCACCGCCCCGCATGCCGTCCCCGAAGCGCTGATCAACGCCATGTTCTCCTATCTTCTGGGGGTCGACCTGCCCGGCCAGGGCACGAATTACCTGAAGCAGGAAACCGAATTTGTGAGCGATGCAGCCTATGGCGAGCCACTTTGTGCACGCGTCGAGATCACCCGCCTGCGTCCTGACAAACATCTGGTCGACCTGGAGACCACCTGCCGCGCAGAAGACGGTCGCCTGATCGCTCGCGGGCGCGCACTGGTGCTCGCGCGTGACGTCGCCGGTGCATGGGACTGAGCATTGCCCGCTGCGAC
>JAYZXG010000301.1:0-6257 GCA_036141435.1 Pseudomonadota bacterium
CGAGCTCCTGCGGGATGTCCTGGTGAACGCCGCCTGGGCGGAAATAGCCGACATGAAGCCGTGCGCCGGACGCCCGCTCATAGAAGACCATGAGCTTTTCGCGCTCCTCGAAACCCCAGAGCGGCGGCGTCAGCGCGCCCACATCCATGGCCTGGGTGGTGACGTTGAGAAGATGGTTCAGGATCCGGCCGATTTCCGAATAGAGCACGCGGATATACTGGCCACGGCGCGGCACGGTGACACCGGCCAGACGCTCTGCAGCCATGCAGAAAGCGTGCTCCTGGTTCATCGGCGCGACATAGTCTAGACGGTCGAAATAGCCGATGCCCTGGAGATAGGTCTTGTGCTCGAGCAGTTTCTCGGTGCCGCGATGCAGGAGGCCGATATGCGGGTCAACGCGCTCGACAACCTCACCGTCCAGCTCCAGCACGAGACGCAGAACGCCGTGGGCCGCCGGGTGCTGGGGACCGAAATTGATCGTGAAGTTACGTTCGGAGGTTTGTGCCTGATCATCAGCCATGATTTAGCCCTCCGCCTTCTCGTCGCCCGGAAGCACGTATTTCGCGCCTTCCCACGGGCTCATGAAATCAAAGTCGCGATATTCCTGGACCAGTTCGACCGGCTCATAGACAACGCGTTTTTCTTCTTCATCCCAGCGCACCTCGACATATCCCGTCAGCGGGAAGTCCTTGCGCAGCGGATAACCCTCGAAACCATAATCCGTCAGCAGACGGCGCAGGTCCGGGTGGTTGGAGAAGGTGATGCCATACATGTCGAAGGCTTCACGCTCGAACCAGTTGGCAACCGGGAACAGGTCGCAGATCGAGGCGACCGGGGTCTCCTCGTCCACACACAGCTTCACGCGGATGCGCTGGTTCTGCTGCATGGACAGCATGTGGTAGACGACTTCGAAACGCTCGGCGCGTTCCGGATAGTCGACACCACAGATGTCGATCAGCGTGGTGAACCGGCAGGTCGGGTCATCGCGCAGGAAACGGATGACGTCCTCGATACGGTCGTCGTGGATCTCAACCGTCAGCTCGCCGTGGGCGATTGACCAGTTGGTCACAGCCGTCTCCTGAGAGGCGGCGATGTGTTCACCCAGCGTTTTGAGAGCTTCGCTCATTCATCTCTCCTGGTGCGCGGATCAGCGCTCGATCGAGCCTTCGCGGCGGATTTTCTTCTGCAGCTGCAGGATGCCGTAAACCAGCGCCTCGGCTGTCGGCGGACAACCCGGCACATAGACATCTACCGGCACGATGCGGTCACACCCGCGAACGACCGAATATGAATAGTGGTAATACCCACCCCCATTGGCACAGGACCCCATGGAGATGACGTAGCGCGGCTCGGGCATCTGGTCGTAGACCTTGCGCAGGGCCGGAGCCATTTTGTTGGTCAGCGTGCCGGCCACGATCATGACGTCGGACTGGCGCGGGGACGCGCGCGGCGCGAAACCGAAACGCTCGACGTCGTAACGCGGCATGGAGGCCTGCATCATTTCAACGGCGCAACAGGCCAGACCAAAAGTCATCCACATCAGCGAGCCGGTGCGCGCCCAGGTGACCAGGTCATCGGCAGCCGCAACGACGAACCCCTTGTCTGCGAGGGCGTCGGACACGCCATCGAAGAAGGGGTCGTGTTTCTTCGGGTCATAGTGCGGGACGGCAGCGCGTCCGGCCATGCCATTCGGGGTGAGATCAGAGGCCATGACTTACTCCCAGTCCAACGCGCCTTTTTTCAGCTCGTAAACGAAGCCGATGGTCAGCACGCCGAGGAAAACCATCATCGACCAGAACTCGAACTCGCCGAGGTGTTCCCGCAGCGTGACCGCCCACGGGAAGAGGAAGGCGACTTCCAGGTCGAAGATGATGAAAAGGATTGCCACCAGGTAGAAGCGGACATCGAACTTCATCCGCGCATCGTCGAATGCTTCAAAGCCACATTCATAGGTGGAGACTTTTTCCGGGTCCGGCTTTGACGGTGCGATCACGAAGGCCGCAAGCATGAAACCGATCCCGATAACGGCGGCAATGCCGAAGAAGATGAGGATCGGAAGGTAGTCGAGAAGAAGCGTGTCCATGGTCAGCACTCGCCGGGTCCGAATTTCAGCTCTCGGGCGAAGATCTGGAACACTGGCGTGACCCGCGGGGAGCGAATCAGAAACGCCAAAGGGAGCCCCCGCCCGAATTTTGCCGGAAGCTAGATCGCACCGGCGCTTCGGGCAAGGGCAAAACACCGCCGGAGTTCAGTTCTCTACCGCTTTATCCGCAAAGAGGTTTCCAGTTGCGAACAGGTCGCAGAAAACGGGCTATTTTGCGGTGATCCCGAGTACGGATTTCCAGAAATTCACACGCAAAAAGGGCGAGCGCAGCGAAAACGCGCGGTCCGGGAAGATATGCCAGGGACGGTACCCCCAGCCGTGCACCATGTGTCGTGCCTGGCAGCCGAGCCCCGCGGCATATGCGGCTGCGATCGCGGCCCGACGCGAACACCATGAGGTTCGGGATCGCCGGAACTCGGCCAGAGCCCGTCCTTCAATGGCCCCGATGCTCTGGAACACCTCTCGCAGACGCACGAATTCACGCAGGCGAGCGAAGCTGTCCAGGGCCAGAACGACAACTCCAATGCCGGCGAGGACAGACAACCAGCCAACCGGACTGGCCAAGGCAACAAGCAGCGATCCGGCCAGCAGCAAGAGTGGCGGCCAGGTCGCGCGCACGGACCAGAGCTGAAAATCGACAAACGCGGACACGGTGCTCATTGCGCGAACATTTACGCTGTGCAGCCTGGTCGATAGAGGGATACGCAGACTGACCGTCCCCTTGCCCCTAGGAATAGCGACAGACTCGTGGCGGTGTGATCGCACGGCACGAACACATGGGACTGGTATGCTGGCAGAATATTATGGCGTCATCGGCTTCGCACTCATCGCGGCGATATTTTCTGTGATTGTTGATCACAGCGCCCTGAAATCACGAACATTGTCCAGCCGCATGGATCGACACCGATCGGAGTGGATGATCGCGATGGCACGGCGCGACGTGCGGATCGTCGACAGCCAGATCATCAACGGGCTGCAAAACGGCATCGCGTTCTTCGCCTCGACCGCCCTGCTGGGCATCGGCGCGGCGTTCACCCTGCTCACGGCCATCGATAACGTCATGCAGGCTGTCAGCGACATCCCCGTGCTCGCCATCGGGTCACGGACCCAGTGGGAAGTCATGAGTCTCGGCCTGCTGGTGATTTATGCCTATGCCTTCTTCAAGTTCGGATGGGCCTATCGGCTGATCAACTACTGTGCTGTCCTGCTCGGCTCTGTGCATGACGTCAGACGGGGCGACGACCCGGACCCGCAATGCCTGGAGCAAGCGGCCCTGGCCGGTGAAATGAATGTTCTGGCGGGTCGCCAGTTCAATCGCGGGCTTCGCGCCCTGTTTCTCTCGATCGGTTACCTGGCCTGGATTGCCGGCCCCCTCGCCCAGGTTCTGGTCACAGCCGGCATCGCCGCCATCCTGGCTTATCGGCAATTTCACAGCCCGGCGCTGCACCTGCTCAAAGATTGACAATCTGCCCGCCCCGGAAAAAAGTGAACACTGTTCGCCAGGAGGGACCGACGTGGCAGAAACCGTCACACCACAAGACCTCGAAATATCACCGCGCAATCTCAAATTCGCACGGGACGGCGACGCAACACGCTGGTGGGCCGGCGGCGACCCGGTCGCGACGGCCTGGTATAACGCCCTCTCCGTCACCTTTCCGGCTGGAGAAACGTTTTTCATTGAAAGCGTGCGCCGGTTCGAGAAGCAGGTTCCAGACGCCCTCGCCGTCCAGATCAAGGCTTTCGTCAAGCAGGAAGCCTTCCACACACGTGAACACAACGCCTTCAATGCCCGCGTCAAAAACGCCGGCTATGACATTGCGAAGATGGAACGTGACGTTCAGGACCGCCTCGACCAGGCCCGGCAAACTCACCCGGTTGTCCAGCTTGGCCTGACGACCGCGCTTGAGCACTTCACAGCGATCTTCGCCCACTCCGCCCTCAAACAACCCGAATTGCTCGAGGGCGCGGATGAGGAGGCCCAGAGGCTTTGGGGATGGCATGCCATCGAGGAAATCGAGCACAAGTCCGTGGCATTTGACACGTATCGACACGCCACACGGGAGGTGCCGAAGTTCAAGCGCTGGATGATCCGCTCGCTGACCTTCCTCAATGTTTCACGCAACTTCATCACCGGTCGATGGCGCGAAGCGTTGGAATTATTGCGACAGGACGGCATCACCGGCGTGAAGGCCCGCTGCAAGCTGGCCTGGTTGCTCTGGGGCAAACCAGGGTTGATCCGGCGGGTCTTCTTCGCCTGGCTGGCCTATTTTCGTCCGGGTTTTCATCCCTGGCAGATCGATGACCGGGCCTTGATCGCAGACGCCCAGCAACGGCTCGACCTCGCCTGACGCCAAAATCTCTGGCTCCCGCGGCGCATTCGTTTTATCTCTCTGGGCCAATTCGGGCACTAGAAATGAGCGTTTGAGGGGAGTTTCAAGGTGAGCATTGGCAATTCAATTCTCAACATGGTTGAGAAAGCCGGGAACCGTCTGCCGGATCCGGTGACGATTTTCCTGATCCTGATCGGTATTGTTGTGACCGCTTCGGTGTTTGCAGCCGGCGCGAGTCTGGAAGCGACACACCCGGTCACCGGCCAGACCATTGCGGCGCAATCGCTGCTGGCTGGCGAGAACATCCGTCATCTGCTGACGGACATCACCAGCATTTTCGTCAACTTCCCGCCCCTGGGCCTGGTCCTGGTTGTGATGATCGGCGCCGGCGTCGCCGAGCGCACGGGCCTGTTCGCTGCCGGCCTGCGCGCCATGGTCAGCTGGGTCCCCGCACCGCTGCTGACCGCAACGCTCGTCTTTGCGGGCGTGATGGGCAATCTGGCAGTGGATGCCGGTTATGTTGTCCTGATCCCGCTGGGCGGTATCGTCTTTGCGGCCGTCGGACGCCACCCGGTCGCGGGCATTGCCGCAACATTTGCAGGTGTCTCCGCCGGTTTCTCGGCCAACCTGCTGATCACACCGCTCGAGCCCCTGCTGCTCGGCATCACCCAACAGGCGGCCCAGTTCATCGACCCGAGCTGGAATCTGAACATCGCCTCGAACTATTACTTCATCATGGCGCTGACCCCGATGGTTGTCATCGCCGGCACCTATGTGACCAACGCAATTGTGGAACCGCGCCTCGGCGAGTGGAACGGCGTGATGGCCGGTGCAGATGACGAAGCCGGCCAGCCGACCACCAAGCTGACCGGTGCAGAGAGCCGTGGCTTGATGTTTGCCGGCATCGTGCTGCTGGCCCTGATCATCGGCGTTGCCATGATGGTTGTCCCGGAAAACGGTATCCTGCGTGATCCGACCAGTGAGCTGAATCCGCTCGGACCGTTCTACAACTCGATCGTCGGCATTTCGCTGGTCGCCTTCCTGCTGGCAGGACTGGCCTATGGCCTCGCAGCCGGAACCGTGAAGTCGGACAAAGATGTGGTGAAAATGTCCTCCGATGCGATGGCGGACATGGGCGTTTATATCGTGCTCGCCTTTGCCATGGCGCTGTTCCTGGATCAGTTCGCATCGTCCAACCTGGGAACGATCCTGGCCATCACCGGAGCTTCGACCCTGCAGGAATCAGGCTTCCCGGCGCCGGTTCTTCTGATTGCCATGGTCCTGCTGACCGCCCTGCTGAACCTGTTCGTCGGCTCCGCGTCGGCGAAATGGGCCATGCTGGCGCCGGTCGCAGTACCGATGCTGATGCTGCTGGGTATCGGTCCGGACGCAACGACCGCGGCTTACCGTGTCGGTGACGGCGCCACCAATATCATCACGCCGCTGATGCCCTACATGCCGCTGGTTCTGGTCTTTGCACGCCGCTACATGCCGGAATTCGGCCTGGGCAGCCTGATTGCGACCATGCTGCCCTATTCGATTGCGATCCTGATCGTGTCGATGTCCGTTCTCGGGATCTTCGTGGTCCTGGATCTGCCGCTTGGGCCTGGCTTTGCGCCGGTAACCATCGATCCGGCCGGCCTCGCGCCCGGAAACGGATAACGCCTGAACGCGCTGGCACCGGCCCTGCCGTTGTACCGCAAGGACACGATCTTGATCGTCGCCTTCGGTATGATGCGGGTCGGTGCCGCCTCGTCCTGCACGCGGCCCTCCATCAAGACCGGCAGCCGTCCGGGATGGTCGCCTTGGAGCGCCGGGCTGGC
>JAYZXG010000302.1:0-10321 GCA_036141435.1 Pseudomonadota bacterium
CGCCTTCCGGTGCGATGCCGGCGAGCTCCTTGGCGGCTGCAACCGCATCACGGAAACCACCGATCTCGTCCACCAGGCCCAGGTCCAGCGCCTGGGCACCGGTCCAGACACGGCCGCGCGCGATCTCCAGCACCCGCTCGAGCGGCAGGTCACGGCCATCGGCCACGCGAGAGGTGAAGTCCTCGTAGATGTCTTCCATCTGCTGGCGGTAGGCGTCGCGCTGGCTGTCGGTCCAGCTCTGCTGGCCGGAGAAGGCGGTGGCGTATTCACCGCCGACAGAGACAGACTCCGTGTTCAGGCCGAGGCGGGCATAGGTGCCCGACAGGTCGACCTTGCCACCGAGGACACCGATCGAGCCGGTGATGGTCGTGGCGTGGGCCAGGATATAGTCCGCCGGTGCCGCCAGGTAATAGCCACCGGACGCGGCGGCATTGGCCATGGAGATCACGACCGGCTTGCCGGCTTCGCGTGCGCGGATTACTGCGTGCCAGATCTGGTCCGAGGCAATGGCCGAGCCACCACCGGAATCAACGCGGATGATGATCGCCCGCACATTCGGATCATCCGCGGCGGCAAGAATGTTTTCCGACATGCGGTCGCCGCCGATCATTTCGCTGCCACCAAACGGGCCGGCATCACCACCACCGGTGACAATCGGGCCCTGTCCCTCGATCAGTGCAATGACCGGGGCGGCGCTGAACGGCGCCGGCTGGGCTGCGTAATCGGACAGGGCGATACCGGTGGCACCAGCGCCGGCGCGGGCCAGGGCCGCCTCACGGGCTTCGATGACGTGACCGAGCTGGTCGATCATGCCAACCGATTGCGCGGTTTCAGCCGTATGCGGCGAGGTTTCGAACACTTCGGCAATGGCGTCTGTCGTGGTGCCGCGATCCGCCGCGATGGAGGCGACGGCCGTGTCGTAGATCGAGCCGATATAGGAGGTCATCGCCTCGCGATGCGCCTCGGTCAGGCCGGTCTGCGTGTACTGGTTGGCGGCGTTCTTGTACTCGTAGAACTGCTCGAACTGGGGAACCGCATCGAATTGTTCGAACAGGCCGCCCAGGAAGGTGACTTCGGCGGCCAGTCCGGCCGGGGTGAAGCTGGCCGTGTCCTGCAGCCAGATCTCATCGGATCCGGCCACGGCATAATAATTGGTCACGGACGTGCCTTCGAAACCCTGGGCGTGGGTCAGAACGAATCGCCCGGACGCCTGGAAGTTCTCGATGGCGATCCGCATTTCCTCGGCCGTGGCCGGGGACATGCCGAACTCATTGGCGCGGATAAACAGGCCGCGGACACGATCATCCGTCTCGGCGCGCTCCAGCGTGCGGACCACATCCACCACCGAAAGCGGTTCGGAGAACGCGAAGGGAGAACTGGACGGGCTGTCGAGGCGGCCGGCGCGCAGGTCCAGCTCGAGGACGATACCGTCCGGCGGCAGGGCCACTTCATTCTCCGCATTGCTCAGCGCAGAGGCGAACAGTCCGAACACCATGAAGGTGAACAGGATGACTGCGAGTACCGATCCGATGATGACGCCGAAGATCGAACCAAAGAAGGTGATCCAGAACTGTTTCATTTTAACCCCTTAATGTCGCTGACGAGCGATCCGCCCCAGGTGCACGTCCCTGAACAGGGATAGGTGTGCAAGAACTGGTCCGCTTTGGGGGTAAACCTAGTGACCCTGACTGGCACGGTCGAGGGGGATTGGCGGGAATTTTGTCCGCTCGCGAATCTCTTTCGCGCAGCGTGGCGCAAACGTCGCAGAAAGGGATCAAGACAGGGCGGGAAAGTGAATGGTCGGAGTGGCGAGATTCGAACTCACGACCCCTGCCTCCCGAAGACAGTGCTCTACCAGGCTGAGCTACACTCCGAACCGAGGCGCGGCTTATAGCCAACAATGTTCACAGGCGCAACGCGCTAATTTCAGCCAGCCGCAGATGAAGTGCAGCAATGGGCAGTTCCCGCTTTCCCAGCAGCAGTCGTCTGCAATTGAACGGAAATTTACCGCACTGACCCGTTGCATCATTCCGGCCGAGTCGTTATTTAGCCCGCTCCGCTGAAAACGCGGAACCGGTTGGGGCATCGCCAAGTGGTAAGGCATCGGTTTTTGGTACCGACATTCCCAGGTTCGAATCCTGGTGCCCCAGCCAACTCTTCAAAAAAATTTGTAGAAGCTTTCCGCGACCTGTCCGGTTTGTGACGCGTTGCGCGCGAAAACGTGCCCGAGATGTCACGCTTCATTGATAAATTATCATTGCAGGGACAGGCCGGCGTCACGTGGGGGTCATCTGCTATCTGCAGGCGAGCTCTGGACTATTGTGGGTCCTGACAGGCGAATTTGGGCCGAAAAAGCGCAGTTGTGGGACGGATCAGCCCACATTGGTCTATTGATCGGCGTACTTCGCTGGTGTTAGCGTTCGTCCAAATTTCAAGCGGCGTGTCTGCGCCTATGAGTCGGTGGAGCAACCATCGCGTTGTCGAGTGAACTGCATTCCTTTTGGGGGTCAGTAACCACTCGTCCAGATTTAAGCGCTATGTCGGCGTTATCGACGACGGCGTCTGTGCCGTTTGAATTTAGGGTAGGGGGCCAAACCGGCAGGCTGATGTCGGTTCAGCACGAAATTAGTAAGCGGGAAACCCGGAGGGGAGACCCGCATTGACCATTGTGAGGCGAGAAATGGTGAACTTGAAGAATTTGGTTCGCGCGTCGCTTATGGCGACGGTAGCGACGACGGCCTTTGGGGGTGTTGCTAGCGCGCAAAGCGCAGTGCTCAACCAGACGCTGGACGTCGCAGAGCAGAGCACGGTTGCAGGTCGTCAGACCCAGCAGCGTGTTGATCAGCTCGATGACCAGCGCACGGACATCGAACTGGAATACCGCGCTCTGCTGCAGCAGATCGAATCCCAGCGTCTGTTCGTTGAACAGCAGCAGGTGTTCATCCGCTCGCAGGAGAACGAGCTGACGTCTCTGCAGCAGCAGATCGAACGTGTAGACAACATCGAGCGTGACCTCGCTCCGATGATGCGCGAAATGGTTACCCAGCTTGACCAGTTCGTAAATCTCGACCTGCCTTTCCAGCTGGAAGGTGAAGATGGTCGCCTGGCCCGCATCGAGCGCCTGTATGAGCTCGTTGATGATGCCGAGGTTTCCCAGGCAGAGCGCTATCGCGTGATCCTGAACGCCTACGAGATCGAAGCGTCCTACGGTCGCTCCGTTGTTGTTTTCGAGGAAACGGTTCTTGAAAACGGCGCCCCGGTCATCGTTGACGTTCTGCGTATCGGCCGCGTGGCCATGATCCGCCGCGCCCGCGACGATCAGAGCCTCTCGATCCTCTATGCAGGTGCTTCGGACTGGCAAGATGTGCCGTCCAGCGCCCTGTCCAACGTAAACCGTGCCTTCCGCATCGCGGAAGAAATCACGACCCCGTCTGTCTTCCTGGTCCCGCTTCCGGGCCCGTCGGCCGCTCAGTAACGGTCAGGTACGGAGAGTAGAACGATGAAAACGACGATGAAAATCCTCGCAGCCGCAATGTCCTTCGGCCTTGCCCTGTCCGCTGGCGCAGAAGCTTACGCTCAAACGCAGCCGGCTACGTCCCTTAACGAGCTGCTGAACCGCGTCCGCCAGGACACGCGTGAAGCCAGCCAGGAAAACCAGCAGCGCCTGAACGAGTTCCAGAGCTCGCGCAACCAGCAGCAGAGCCTGCTGTCCCAGGCGCGCAGCGAACTGGCCTCTCTCGAGCGCCAGGCTGACCAGCTGTCCGCTCAGTTCGATGCCAACCAGGTTGCCATCGACGAGCAGGCCGACATCCTCCGCCAGCGCCAGGGTGCGTTCGGTGAGGTCTTCGGTACCGCCCGTCAGGTTGCCGGCGAATTCGCCGCAGTCATCGACGGCTCGATTGTTTCCGCTCAGTTCCCGGGTCGCGCTGACGCCCTGGACGCGCTGGCGAACTCCAATGTTCTGCCGACGCGTGAAGAGCTGGACTTCATCCCGCGCCGCGTGATCGAGGAAATGATCCACCAGCAGTCGGTCACCACCTTCAACTCTGTTGTCTATGGCATCAACGAAGGTCAGCCGGTTTCCGTGACCCGCGTGGGTCCGTTCGTGGCCTTCTCGAACCACAACAACAACCAGCGTTTCGCGCTGTGGTCCCAGGAAGACACCACCAATGAGTGGCGCCTGTCCGACCTCGCTCGTCAGCCCCCGGCCCAGTTCGCCGGTGGTGCATCCGCCCTGTTCAACGCAGCGCCGGGTGAAGTTGTCATGGGTGTTCTTGACCCGTCTCGTGGCCCGCTCCTCGAGATCTACAAGGACGTTCCGAACATCAACGAGCGTATCGACCAGTCCGGTAACGTTGGTCTGGTGATCATCGGTCTCCTGATCCTGTCTGCTGCCTTCGGTCTGTTCCGCATCTTCATGCTGTTCACCACCCAGGCTGCCGTGAACGGTCAGAAGCGTTCTTCCAAGGCCAAGAAGGGCAACCCGCTCGGCCGCGTGATGCTCGCTTACGAATCCGTCAAGGATCGTGACACCGAGACGATCGAGCTGAAGCTCGACAACGCCATCCTGCAGGAAACGCCGAAGCTCGACTTTGGTCTGAACTTCCTGAAGCTTGCCGCTGGTATTGCTCCGCTGCTGGGTCTGCTCGGTACGGTTACCGGTATGATCAAGACCTTCACCCAGATTACCCTGTTCGGTACGGGTGACCCGAAGGTCATGGCCGGCGGTATCTCCGAAGCCCTGATGACCACGGTGCTTGGCCTTATTGCTGCCATTCCGCTGCTGTTCATTCACAGCTTCGCAGCCAGCTTCGCGCGTGGTGTACAGGCTGTCCTGGAAGAACAGGCGGCTGGCATGGTTGCCCGTCACGCTGAAGAATCCAACGGCTGATCGGAGGAAGCACGATGGATTTCCAGGCCGTATATTCCGGCCTTCAGGAGTTCCTCGAACGCGGGGGCCCCGTACTGGTCGTCATCATGATCACGACCTTTGTTATGTGGGCCTTCATGCTCGAGCGCTTCGCTTACTTCTTCTTCGCCCAGAAGGGTGATGCGGATAGAGCGTTGCGGGAGTGGGCAGCACGTGCAGACAAGCAGTCTTGGTATGCACATGCGATCCGCGACCAGCTCATCTCGGAGGTCAAGGCAAGCGCCGATCAGAATGTCGAGCTCATCAAGACGCTCGTCGCTGTGGCGCCGCTCTTCGGACTGTTGGGGACAGTGACCGGCATGGTCTCAGTCTTTGACGTAATGTCCATTTCCGGTTCGTCCGATGCACAGGCCATGTCGGCCGGTGTGTCCCGCGCGACGATCCCGACCATGGCTGGCATGGTTGCGTCCCTGTCGGGTCTCATCCTCGCCAATTACATCGAGCGTATGGCAAAGCGCCGCACTGCGGTTCTCGCCAGCGATCTCGAGATTGAGGAGGGCTAGCCATGCGTCGTCGCAAGCAACAAGGAGATGATCAGGCAGAAGTAAACATGACGCCGATGCTCGACATCGTCTTCATTCTCCTGATCTTCTTCATCGTAACGGCTACATTCCTCAACGAGGAAGGTATCAACATGCAGCCGCCGCCGGACAGCGATGCTCCGCCGCCGGAGGATGCAGCCGCACCGATCGTGGTCCAGGTCGACGAGGACAATAATATCTTCGTCAACCGTGTCCGCACCGATGTGGATCGTGTGATTTCAGCCGTTAACCGTTTCCGTGCCGAGTCTGCCGGCAGTGCAGTTCTGATCGAAGCCAATGATGAAGCCTCTCACGGCATCATTGTTCGGATTTGGGATGACATGTCTGCCAATGGCGTACCGGTCTCGCTGACCCGCGCAAGCGGCGAACAGCAATAACCGGGGAGGTGAGTTAATGGCTCGTCGCACTAGCCGAGTATCAACAGACGATAGTGATGTTGAACTGGATATGACGCCCATGCTGGACGTCGTGTTTATCCTGCTCATCTTCTTCATCGTCACGTCCGTCTTCATCAAGGAACCGGGCACGGATGTCATCCGTCCCGAGGCCCTGACGCAAGACAGTCTCAACCCGTCCATGCTCGTTGCCGTGACTTCGGAAAGCGAGATCTGGGTCAACCGACGCTCTTATGAAATGGCCGAAATGCGTCCGGTAATCGAGCAGCTGCTGCAAGAGAACCCGCGCGCACGTGCCACCATTCAGGGCGATGAAGAGGCCGAAATCGGCGTCGTACTCGATGTCCAGGAATTGCTCCTGGAAATGGGTGTCGATGTCACGATCTCGACCTTGCAGGATTAAGGAGAGGAATAATGGGTAGTATTGTTCGTCTCGTTATCGGTGTCCCGGTCGCCGCCCTGGTGACGGTGGTTCTCTTCGTGATCATGTACAATCTCATCGTTCCCGATGCGGTTGAGATCGAAGAGGCAGGGGACGACCTGCGCATCTCGATCAATGAAGAGGTTGCAGAGGTGGAAGCCCGTCGTCGTGACACCACGATTGACGATGTGGATCAGATTGATCCGCCGCCCCCGCCGCCGCAGATCGAGCGCCAGGCTGCCGAGCAGCCGACTGAAGGTCTCGACACCATTGTGGGTCAGATCCCGGAATTCGACACACCTCAGCTCGCGTCTGACAGCGTCAGCTTCTCGGTCTCCGACCGTGATGCCCAGCCGCTGGTCCGGATCGAGCCGCAATACCCGCCGCGCGCTGCGGAGCGGGGTGTTGAGGGAACGTGTGCCGTTCGTTTCGATGTGACGCCGGACGGTACGCCGACCAACGTCACCATCATGAGCTGTTCCAGCTCGATGTTCGAACGCGCATCCATCCGTGCTGTCGAGCGTTGGCGTTATAATCCGAAGGTCGAGAACGGTGTTCCCGTTGCCCGTCGTGGCGTGGAAACCCAGTTCAACTTCGAACTTGCGGATTAAGCAGTAGTCAGAGGTGGTTCTGCCTTCGGGCAGGCCACCTCATCTTCCGGCCCCGCCGCCGCGCCCTGGGCGCTGCTGCCAGGCCAGAGAACACCGGTCCGGGGAGAGGGACTGGTATGAAGGAGCCATCGATGACCCGTTTTGACGGATTCGATCTTGCGAAATTCGCGCGCTCTGCGTCGATGATCGTTCTCGCCGGTGTGCTGTTCGGAACGGCTGTTTCCGATGCCGACGCACAGCGCCGCAATCGCCGTGATGCAGAACAGTCCGAAGAGGACCAGCTGGAACGCGTCTTCTCTGCTGCGATCGGTGAAATCGTTCTGGCGGCACAGGAACAGCAGAACCTGGAACTGTTTTCAGATTCCATCGAGACGCTGAACCGCGCCCTGGGCAATTCAGACATCAATGATTACGAGCGCGCAGTCTCGCTGCAGCTTCGTGGTCGCGCCTATTATGAACTGGAACAGGTTCAGCGGGCGATTGCCGATTGGGAAGCTTCCATCACGACGGGCACGCTGACGTCCGCCGAGATCGTGGGTCTCCGCATCAATATCGGCCAGCTCTACATTACCGAAGGCCAGTTCGAGCAGGGCATCAACACCCTGGAGCTCGCTGTTCGTGATGGTGGACCGGAAATCCTCAACTCTCGCCTCGCGCGCATGCTGTCCCAGGCATATGCCCAGGCCGAGCGTTACCAGGAAGGTCTGCGCTGGGCGGAAACCTTCTGGGAACTGCATCCCTACAATGAACGCAATCGCGGCGATTACTCGCTGATGCTGTTCTACTATCAGCAGCTGGACATGATCCCGCAGCAGATGGAAATCGTCGAAGCCATGGTTGCCCGTTGGCCCGATGAAAAGCGTAACTGGACGTCATACGCGTCCCTGCTGGCCCAGACGAACCGTGAAACGGACGCGTTTGAAGCCAACAAGATCATGTACATCAACGGCATGCTGACCGAGAGTGCAGAGATCGAGCGGGTTGCGCAGTACTATTCCTTCTTCGAATACCCGTACCGCGGTGCTGTCATTCTCGAGCGTGAGATGAATGCCGGTCGTGTTGATCGCGATCAGGGCAATCTCCAGCTGCTCGCCAACATGTGGCGTCAGTCTCGTGAGTGGGAGCGGGCCATCCCGGTTCTGCGTCAGCTGGCTCAGCTGACCGGTGAGGGGGATGACTGGGTGAAACTGGCCGAGGCCCTCTACCAGGAGGACCAGCTGTCAGAAGCCGAGACCGCGTTCCAGGAAGCGCTCAACCGCGGCGGTATCAACCGTCCGGGCGATACCTGGAACCTGCTGGGTACCGTGCGTTACGAGCTCGGCCGTCGCCAGTCCGCGATCGCCGCGTTCCAGGAAGGCGCGCGCTTCCCGTATGCCCGTCGTACGGCAAACGGTTGGGCGACCTTCATCCGCGCCGAGATCAATGGTGAAGCCGAGCGGGCTCGCCTGCGTCGCCGCATCGCCCGGGACGAGTGCGGGTTCACCGTCACCGACCTGGTCAATGGTGCGCGCCTGTTCGGTGATGTTGACGAGGAAGGCCGCGTGAACATCGAAGTGCCGGAACGTTGCCAGCCCTTCTTCAACCGCTTTGGTGAGCCGATCGAAGAGGTCGCCGCCAACGAAGCGGAAACGGAATCGGAAAACGGCTAAGCCCGAACACTCCGTTCGAAATGATCAACGCCCCGGCCATCGCCGGGGCGTTTTTCTATTGCGGGTATACACTGTTCACTTTCTGCAATCTCTGCGCGCCTTATTCTCGCCACCACGTGGAGGGAGGCTTACCGCATCATGACAGCATGCACCGGGGCTGGGGAGTTCGTGTCATGAGTTGGGGAGGTGCACATGATGGGACAGACCCGTCACTCCGGCCTGACCGGAGTTTTCGGCGCGCTCGCGCTGATGCTGACCGGCGCACCGGTCAGCGCTCTTGAAGTTCATATCGCACAGGAAGACAGCCAGGTCCTGCGCCCGCGTGTCGGTGACCAGATCCTGCGCTATATCGAGGCCGAGCAGGAAGGGCTCTGGCGCGATGCGGCCAATGGCTATTCCGCCATGCTGGAGGAGGGGCGGCTTGACCCGTTCGAACAGGCCACCGTCCTGCAGCTGCGTGGCCGGGTGTTCTACGAGCTCGACGACCCGCTGGGCGCGGTCGCCGACTGGCGCGCGGCCGTGGCGCTCAATGCTCTGGGCCCGGACACCGAAAATACGCTGCGGCTCAATGCCGGCCAGTTGCTGATCGGCGAGGGCGACTATGCTGCCGGCACGCAATTGATCGAGACTGCGCTC
The DNA here is from genome assembly GCA_036141435.1 of Pseudomonadota bacterium. Lineage (GTDB taxonomy): Bacteria > Pseudomonadota > Alphaproteobacteria > Caulobacterales > Maricaulaceae > Maricaulis. The sequence goes on from JAYZXG010000302.1 coordinate 9,185, forward strand.
GCCCTCGGCGCTCCGCTCAGTGCCGACATCGCCATGCGCATGGCGCAGGCCTACGGCCAGATGAGCGATTATGCCTCCGGACTGCCGTTTGCGCGTCAGGCGTTCGACCTCGCCGACAACCGGCAGCAGAGCCATTATTCGCTCTTGCTCTTCTACTTCGAGAATCTGGGCCTGGAGGAGGATCAGCTCGACCTGATCGTCGAGATGGTCGAGCTCTGGCCAGAGGAGAAACGCTACTGGACCCGCTGGGCCGCCCTGCTGGGCCGTCAGGACCGGGTCGAGGACGCCTTCAACGTCAATGTCGTCATGTATAATAACGGCCTTCTGACCGAGAATGACGAGCTGGTCCGGCTGGTCCAGTACTATGCCTATAACGGCTATCCCTTCCGGGCCGGCGATATCCTGGCGCGGGAGATCAATTCCGGCCGCGTCGAGGGGACCGCCCAGAACCTGCGCATGCTCGCCAGTTACTGGCGCCAGGCGCGGGAATGGGACCGGGCCCTGCCGGTCCTGCACCGGGTCGCCACGACCACCGGCTTCGGGCCCGATTACGAGGCCCTGGGGGAGGCGCTTTACCAGCGCGGCCAGTTTGCCGAGGCCGAGGTGATGTTCGTCCAGGCCCTGGAACAGGGCAATATCCGCCGTCCCGGCGACACCATGACCCTGGTCGGCAATGCGCGCTACGAGCAGCATGATTTCGAAGGTGCCATCGATGCCTTTGAACGCGCCTTGAGCTGGGAATATTCGCGGGCAACCGCCCAGGGCTGGATCGATTTCATCGAACGCCGCATCGCCATCATCCGGCGGGGTGAGGAATTGGTCCACGTGACAGCGATCGAACGCTGCGAGATCTGGCTGGAGGCGGAACGACGATCGGTGCCCACCGATGAAACCGAATTCACGGACGACAATCGCCGTGTGTTCGAACTGCCCAGTGAATGCGGTACCTATTTCAACCGCGTAGGCGAACGCTTGCCGGACTGGGTCGGGTATCTTTAGGGAGGACGGGCATGTTGAGCGTGTTGGGAGTGGTGTTGGCCGTGGGGCTGGCCAGTGAAGATCCGGTGCCCGACGACATGTGTCGCCCCCGGATCGCCTTTGACACGTTGGCAACAGGAACGATTGCCCATGACGCTT
>JAYZXG010000303.1:0-3691 GCA_036141435.1 Pseudomonadota bacterium
CGAGGCGATAGATCGGGCGATACGGCTTGCCGGCAACGATGCTGGTCCCCCCCATCTCGCGATAATAGCGGGCGATCGCCCCCGCGCAGAAAATCAGCTGGTCTCCGGCCTGTACGACAATATCGGGATTGGCGCAGACCAGATCCAGCTTGCGCTCGAGCGCCCGCGCCAACACGTCCTGATAGTGCTCCGGCCGCCCGTTCCAGTAATCATCCGGCCCGGTACAGGTAATGAAGTCGGCGGTCTCGATATCGACAAAGTCCAGCCCGAGCCCGTCATACAGGGCCTCGTCCCAGTCCGGTCCAATCTTGAACGCCCGCCCCGGCGAGCGTTTCACCAATTCCTCGTGAATGGCGTCGCCGGACGTCACCGCGCAATCCCACGCATCGTCGGGAAATCCCATCTCAGCCAGCGAGTCCAGAAGGCTCGGATTGCGACGGGGGGAATTGGACACCAGGCAGACGCGACCGCCCTGCGCACGATATTCCTGCAAGGCCTCTACCGCGGGCGGCAGCATGCTGCGCCCATCGCGGATGACGCCCCAGACATCACAGAACAGGGCGTCATAGCGCTTGGCGATTTCACTGAGCTTGGTCATGCCCGCCTTCAAGCAGCCGGGTCTGTTGCCGTCAATCGTTAAACCGCGAGACCCATCTCGGCCTCGGCGTCTCCCTCGATCATGTCGTCCTTGACCGGGCGCGGCGATCCGAACAGATGCCCCTGTCCATAGGCCACATCGAACTCAAGCACCTCGACCACCGTGCCCTCTTCCTCGATGCGATCGACAATCAGATCGATACCGTTGCGTGCAAACAGTCCCGCGATGTCCTCATGCGCAATCTCGCCTGCATCAACGCCGGCCACGCGTTCGAACTTGTCGATTGCCGTCAACAGGCGCTCGCCACCGATCTTCACAAAACGCACGCCAGCGCGTTGCATTTCATCAAGATCGAGATCGACATTCATCACCTGGTCAACAGAGAAGCGGAAACCGAAATCTGCCATGCGCGCCATATTGCGAGCCGCGACGGCGTCCCGCTCGACAAATGCCTTCTGGGACACTTCGAAAATGATCGAGCCGGCGAGGTGTTTGTGTTGGCGGATAAAGTCCAGAAACGTCGGGAAGAAGGTTTCATCAGCCAGTGAATTCAGTGAAATGTTGCAGAAAATCGCGATCTTGCGGTCCTGCGAGGTCAGTCGACGCACGATCTGGACACACCGGAAGAGCAGCAGATTGTCCACTTCGGTCATCAGACCCGCCCGCTCTGCCGCCTCGATGAAGCTGGCGGGTGCGATAACGCGGCCGGTCGCGTCGCGCAGACGCGTGAAGCTCTCGTAAAACGCAATCCGGCGCTGCGGCAGGGTGACAATCGGCTGAAGGTAGAGATCGACCCGGTTGCCTTCGAGCGCATCCCGAACGGTCTCGATATCGACAGCCGTACCGGTTGACGCCTGTCCGCCACCGCCCTCTTCCGGCGCCTCACCGACCCGGCGCACCAGGTCTTCCAGCACGCGCACCTCGTGTACGAGGGCATTGTCGCGCTCGACCGATTCGGCGCGCAAATCGTCCGTGATCTCGTCGAGGCGCGACTGAGCCGCCTGGAATTCCTCGACCAGAGCCAGATTGGCCGCCTTCAATTCGTGGATTTCATCTTCCATGGCCTTGCGTTCCGCAGCGCGCGCTGCCGCGCTATGGGCCATGCCGGCAACGATAAACACGATCGCGCCCATCATCCAGGCGGAAGCGGTATTCATCAGCCCCAGATACTCGAACCCCAGTGCCGCCACGACCGCGATCATGACGTAGGTGAGTACGATTAGAATGTCTGCTGCCTTGGACATTGGGTCCTCATTCTGCAACGAATCGGCACTTCTCGCCGAAGGTTAAGCTGTGTCGCGTCGGGTTTTCGTTTGGTTAACAAAGGTAAACCGGAGCGATCCTCAAGGACGCTTTTGCCAAAGAAAATGCGGCCCAGACAGGCTGGGCCGCACTGATCTTATTAGTTATTCACGCCTTAGGAGACGGTGTGCGGTCGGATCAGGATCTCGACACGGCGGTTCTGCTGGCGTCCGTAATCGCTGTCATTGGACGCAATCGGCGAACGCTCGCCCATGCCGCCGACATAGAAACGATCGCGCATCACGCCCTGGGCGATCAGATATCCGGCAACGGCAGAGGCGCGTTGCTCGGACAGGGTCTGGTTGTAGTCCGCAGGGCCGGTGCTGTCGGCGTGGCCCACCACGTCAACATAGGTAGCCGGATAGCGGTTCAGCACAGTCGAGACATCGTTCAGGATGGCGTAGAACTGCGACTGGATGCTGGAGGAATTGGTCGCGAACGTCACATCGCCCGGCATGATCAGGCGCAGGTTATTGCCTTCGCGACGAACACCAACGCCCGTATCGCTCAGCGCCATGCGCATGGCTTCTTCCTGCTGGTCCATGTAGCGGCCGATTGCGCCGCCGGCGAGTGCACCGATACCGGCACCGATAAGGGCGTTGGTCCGCCCCTCGTCGCTGTCAGATGTATTGGTCAGGTAGCCTAGGACAGCACCAGCTGCCGCGCCCAGAAGAACGCCGCGACCGGTATTGTTCGGACGCGTCTCCCCCGTCACCGGGTCCGTTGTGGTACATGCGGTCATGGCCAGAGCGGCGACGCCGACTACTGCGATACGAAAATTCATAACTCTCACCTCTCAAAGAGTGCCTGCTGGCGACCATAATATGCACAAATGCGACAGGCATTCCATGCGAGGGCATATCGTCGTCTGAATGAACGCAAGCTGAGCGGATTTCCCGGCGCTGTCACTGGAAAAAAGAGTCACGCGCGGGTCTTGACGGGGCAGCCCCCACTCCTTAAGTCCGCCCTGTTAGCAGTCGACTGGGGTGAGTGCTAACGCCCAATTCCCCAGTCACTGCAAGAAATTCAATCAGTCCTCTTGTTGGAGAAATACCAAGATGACCTTTCGTCCTTTGCATGACCGCGTCCTCGTAAAGCGCGTCGAAGAAGAGTCCAAGACCGCTGGCGGTATCATCATTCCGGATACGGCCAAAGAGAAGCCGCAGGAAGGCGAAGTCGTTGCTGTTGGTGGCGGTGCCATCAAGGAAGACGGCTCTGTCCGCGCACTCGACGTCAAAGCGGGCGACCGCATCCTGTTCGGCAAATGGTCCGGCACGGAAGTTTCCATCGGCGGCGACGAGCTGCTGATCATGAAAGAGTCCGACATCCTGGGCATCATGGAAGCCTAAGCGGCTTTTCCAGATCTCCCAGCTCCTCAGATAAGGAATAAGGCCAATGGCTGCTAAAGACGTATATTTTTCCTCCGATGCCCGTGATCGCATGCTCAAGGGCGTCGACATCCTGGCAAACGCCGTAAAAGTCACCCTCGGCCCGAAAGGCCGCAACGTCGTGATCGAGAAATCCTTCGGCGCTCCGCGCACCACGAAGGACGGCGTATCCGTCGCCAAGGAAATCGAACTGGCTGACAAGTTCGAGAACATGGGCGCCCAGATGATCCGCGAAGTCGCGTCCAAGACCAATGATGTCGCTGGTGACGGCACCACGACGGCAACGGTTCTGGCCCAGTCCATCGTTCGCGAAGGCATGAAGTCTGTTGCTGCCGGCATGAACCCGATGGATCTCAAGCGCGGTATCGACAAGGCGACCGCGATTATCGTCGAGGACATCAAG
>JAYZXG010000304.1:0-8162 GCA_036141435.1 Pseudomonadota bacterium
GCGCCAGGACCATGTGTCATCGACAGCGCCACGCAGCTCCAGGCTCGTGCGAAACGCCAGGGCATCGCGAAAGGCTTCCGGGTCATCATTGGACCGGGCCAGCGAGACGTCCCGATAGGCATCTGCGCCCCGGACAAAACCCGCCGTCTCCTGGTTGAGGGCGATGAACGCCGTACGCCAGGACCAGGTCACAGCACCCAGCTCGCCGTCCAGGCGGGCGAAGCTTTCCAACCGGTCGAGGCTGGCATCCGCACGCCAACCATCCTCGTGCATCGCAGAGAGGGCGAACAGCCCCTGCTCGCCCCAACCCGTGCGAACCTGCGAGCGCACGCGTCCGAAAGAGCCCAGCTCCAGTTCCACGACCTCCGGATCCCCCGGCGCCGGAGTGAGCGTGTTGATCAATCCGTGCAGGGCATTGGATCCGTACAGTGCCGGGCCCGGCCCGCGAACGACCTCGAGGCCGGAAGCCAGCTGGTTCAGGTTCTCGAACAGGCCGTTCACATTACCAAAACCGGCGGCGCGCAGGGCGATCCCGTCTTCAAGGAAAAGGAAGGATCCCGCGCCTGCGCCCCCGGTCAGTACGGGGGAGCGAATGGCCGTGAGATGCTCGGTGCCATTACCACGTTGCACGCCCACGCCCGGAATCCGGTTGACCAGTTCTGCCGGGTGTTGCGCGCCGGTCCGCGAGACCTCGGCCGCATCGATGCGGGAGATCGCAAGACTGGTCACGCGCTCTCCCTGCCGGTCACCGGTCACATAGATGATCTCGGCGGCGTCAGCGGGGGCTGCGGACTGCAGCGCCAGGGTAATAAGGGCGATCGACATGGGCGGAACTCATCAGCAAACGTTGCGCGAGACATATGCCAATTTGCACACCACTCAAGCCCCGTACGGCTCAATAGGTCATCCGGTTGAGCTGGAAATGGGCAAGATCGAAAAAGACCAATTCCGGTCGATCCTCCGGGGCAGGACCGCACCATTCCCCGCCCCAGCGCACGCTGATACCGAGCGAGCTTGCTGCCGCCAGGACCACGCCCGCCATGACCAGAAACCGGTCCCGGTCGGCCAGGTCCAGGGGCCAGGGCGCCAGCGTAACCGCTTGCGCGGGTTGACTGACATGTTTGCCCGGCTCGTCCAGGCCGTCATGACAGGTGACGACTTTATCCCAGTCAACGATCTGCCACTGCCCCGTCGTCTGGCTGCGCCCGCGTGCGAACAGCCGTTGTTGCCGCGCGACCGAACGGGCGCCCTCCAGAACCATGACATCGAACGGCATCCAGGCCTCCGCCTGCATGACCACGCGGCGCAGATCGACATGGCAACTGGCCAGGCGACGGCGGGAGTATTGGCGAAGCGTATCAGACAGGGGCACGGGTCTCTCCGGAAAACCGGGGCGTAATTATCGCTCCGGCTGCGGAAAAGAAAGACAATTCAGCGCCGGCCCCGACACGCCTCCAAGAAAAAAGGGGCCGGAAAACCGGCCCCTTTCCAGTCCCGCTACCACGGCGGGATATTTGTGTTTGGCGTCCAGGGCGCCCCTGTTTCGGCCAGCGCTGCCTCGAAGGCCGGAATGGCCTCATCGGTCAGTGTCACCAGGCGCTCGCGGATACCCGAAAACTCCTCTTCGGCCATCCCCAGTTGCGCTTCATGCGCCGGGGACGGACCGTAAGTGGCGTTGGACGTTCCCAGTTGCGCGAAACCAAGACGCGAGCCAACGGTCGACGGTTCTGCACCGTACCGACCATTGCGGCTCTGATTGCCGCCAAGGGCTTCCTCGATATCGAACAATTCCTGCCGCATGGCTTCCAGCTGCGCGTCCAGATCACCCGGCGCTGTGCGGGAGCGGTGCAAGGCAGACTGCAGAACCGCCAGGCGGGTCTGGGTCTGGCCAATCGACGCATTGGCGGCCGACAGCTGGCGCTGCATCTCGGCCAGGCGTTCCCAGAAGGCGACGACCTCATCATCCGGAGAGCCCGGAAGCGCACCCTCGGTCAGGCGCTCGACCGCGATGGTCTGGCGCTCGCCCATTGTGGTGATCTCGCCATTGTGCTGACGCACCAGCTCCACGGAATACGTTCCCGGAGCAACGAGATAACCGGACGTCTGGCTGTCCGGCGTGTCCGGCTGCGTCACAGCCGACGTGCTCGGATAGGTCAGATCCCAGGCCACACGATGGAAGCCTGCGGACGTCGGCCCTGCCAGACGGCGCACAACATTGTCGTCACTGTCGCGAATGACGAGCCACATGCGCGGCGGTGCCTCGCGACGTTCTGCTTCGACCACATCAAAGCCCGGGAAAGGCGTGTCCTCGCCCGCCTCGTTGGCCGGCGCTTCAGCCTCCTGACGGACTTCTTCGGAGGTCTGCAGGCTCTCATGCATGTAATAGGTGATGACGGCACCGTACGCGGGATTTTCCGCCTGGAAATATCCGTCACCCTGATAGCCACGCCGATCGAAACCGAGCTCGTGTTGTTGCTGGTACCACCAGGCCCGGCGGACCGGGAAGAGACGCGTCTCGCTTTCCAGCATGTCCTCGGTCACTTCACGCAGCGCTGAGATATCATCCAGGACGTAGATGGACCGTCCGAATGTGCCGACAACAAGGTCATCCTCGCGTTCATGGATCAGCAGATCACGCGCCGGGATCGGTGGCATGCCGGACCGCAACTGGGTCCAGTTGTCGCCGCCATCGATGGTGAAATAGACGCCGAAGTCCGTACCGATGAAGAGCAGGTTCGGGTTTTCGTGATCCTGCACGATCCGCCAGACCTGCTGGTCCTCCGGCAAACCGTCGGTGATCATGCGCCAGGTCCGGCCATAATTGTCCGACCGCATCAGATACGGCGTGAAATCACCTTCCTTGTGATTGTCCAGCGCCATGTAAACAGTGCCAGCCTCGAACCGGGACGGTTCGAAATCATTGACGTAGGCCCGATCGGGGACACCGCGCAGACTGCCCGCCTCGGTCTCGCTCCAGTTCGCGCCACCATCCGTGGTGACCTGGATCAGACCATCATCCGTGCCGGCATAGATCACGTTCTCGTCGACCGGCGATTCCGCCAGCGCACTGATCGTGTTGTAGACCGACATGGCATACAGGTCCCAGCCGGCATCCCAGGACCACTGGCGGCCCATTATCGGCAATTGCATGCGATCTTCATCGCGGGTCAGGTCGCCGGAAATCGGCGTCCAGGTGTCACCCCGGTTATCCGAGCGCCATACCCGCTGAGAGGCATGATAGACGCGGGTCGGCTGGTGCGAGGAGACGACCAGCGGTGCGTCCCAGTTGAATCGCTCGGCCGGCTCGCCCGGCTGAGGCTGGGCCCGGATATAGATCAGCTCGCCCGTTGTGCGGTCAAAGCGGACCAGATTGCCCTGCTGCCAGCTGGAATAGGCGATATCGGGATTACCAGGCTCGACATCCGGCTCGTGACCATCGCCGAACAGCGTCACTTCCCAGTCGGAATTGCGAATACCGTGGCGACTGTCCGTGCGCGACGGCCCGACCTGGGTGTTGTTGTCCTGGGTGCCCCCGTAAACATTGTAGAAGGGCTCGGCATCATCCAGCGCGATGTCATAGAATTGCGTGATTGGCAGGTTGGGAATGAAACGCCAGGTCGCATCGCCATCCAGCGTCTCGTAAAGACCGCCATCCGAGCCAACCAGCATGTAATCCGGGTCCGACGGATGGAAGGCGATCGCATGGTCGTCGACATGCTTGTTCTCGTTGTTGATGTCCCGGAAGGTCGCGCCGCCATCATCGGAAATCTGGGTCGTGTTGGAGACCAGGATGATATGGTCGAAATGGTGCGGGTTGGCATAGAGCTCCATGTAGTAATGCGGCCCGGTACCGCCGGAGACCGTATCGGACATCAAGGTCCAGCTCTCACCCCGGTTGTCGGAACGATAGACACCGCCCTGGCGCCGGTTTTCCTCGATCGCCGCGTAGACGACATCCGGGTTCTGCGGAGAAATCGCCAGGCCGATCTTGCCCATATTGCCCGCGGGAAGTCCCGTGGTGACCTCGCGCCAGGTTTCACCGCCGTCATCGGACACGTGGATACCGCTTTCCGGTCCGGCGCCCATATAGGCGGCAACGGTGCGGTGGCGCTGCCAGGTGGCAGCGACCAGTCGGTCGGGATTGCGCGGATCCATGACGATGTCGGTCACGCCGGTCCACTCGCCCGCGGACAGGACCAGGTTCCAGGTCTCGCCGCCATCGGTGGACTTGTAGAGACCGCGTTCGCCGCCTGAGGACCAGAGCGGCCCCTGCGACGCCACCCAGATCGTGTCGGGGTCCTCGGGATGGATCAGGATCTCGGAGATATGCTCCGAGTTTTCCAGGCCCAGATGTTCCCAGGTGCCGCCACCATCGCGCGAGCGATAGATACCGTTGCCGTATCCCACATGGCGGCCACCATGGTTTTCACCGGTTCCGACCCAGATCGTATGCGGGTTGGACGGATCGACCGTTACGGTGCCGATGGAATACACACCCTGATCGTCAAAGATCGGCGTCCAGGTGGTCCCGGCATTATCCGTCCGCCACACACCGCCCGATCCGACGGCAACGATCCAGGTCGATGGATCGTCCTGCATGATTTCGATATCGCCGATCCGCCCCGACATGAAGGCCGGACCGATACTGCGGAACTCGAACCCGCCAAACGTCGCTGCATTGACCGGACCGGACTCGGCATCGTCCTCGGCCTGAGCACACGCTGCCTGTGGCAGGGCACACATGAGTGCAGCACAGATTATCCCTCGCATGGATCACTCCCCAGCTGATTGAATTGCAGGGACCTTATCAACCAGAAGGGAAAAGAGAAGGGCTTGGGTTATATTATCACAAGAAACTGAAGTTCTTGGCAGTTCAATACCTTGACCCGATTGGATCCATCGCAAGGATGCCAGGCATGAAAATTGGCAAACTTCTTCGCGACATCCATCACTGGGCCTCTCCCATCGCCATGCTGCCCCTGGGCATTATGATCGTGGCCGGCCTGTTCTTGATGCTCAAAAAGGATGTGGACTGGATCCAGCCGCCCACGCAACGCAGCGCAATTGCGGTCGATGGGGCGCCGGACACCACGCTCGCCGAGCTTTACGAGGCCGCTGCTGCGATACCGGAGCTGGAGATCGGGGACTGGAGCGAGTTTGACCGTATCGATGTCCGGTCCGATCGCGGAATCGCGAAATTCATCGCACCCAATCGCTGGGAAGCCCAGATCGACCTTGTGAGTCTGGAAGTTCTGTCGCTTGAATACCGGCGCTCGGACCTGTTCGAACAGATCCATGACGGCTCCTTCTTCGCGGACTGGGTGAAGACCTTCATCTTCCTGCCCGTTGGCGTCATCCTGCTGGTGCTCTGGGGCACCGGGATCTGGCTGTTCTTCGAGCCCTATTACAAACGCTGGCAGCGCAGCCGGCGACGCCGACGCGGTTGAAGCCATAACAGTCCTGGAAAAATGGTACCGCCTCCCCGGTTCGAACGGGGGACCTCTAGATCCACAATCTAGCGCTCTAACCAACTGAGCTAAGGCGGCACACGGGCTCACGCCAAGACTTTGCCGTGAGGCGCGGGAAACTAGCGTCCCCGCCCCCCTCTGGCAACACCCGTATCAGGCGATTTGCACATGGCCTGGCAGGCCTGTGCGGCAGGCGCCTAGGTGTAGCCCTGAGCCTGCATGTGCGCGCGCATGGCGGTGATCCGGTTCTCGTCTGACGGGTGGGTCGACATGAACTCCGCGGTGCTGCCGCGATGCAGGGTCGACATGGCGACCCAGAAATCCACCGCCTGACGCGGGTCATAGGATGAGCGCGCCATGTAGTCGACGCCGAGGCGGTCGGCTTCGTATTCATGCTGGCGGCTGTAGGGCAGGATGACACCAAGCGTAACGCCCATGCCGAGCGCGGCGCCGATCTCGTCAGAATATTCAACCGTGCTCTGATTGGCCCCCAGGGCCGAGGTCAGGAGGGATACACCCACCTGCGCGGCAATCTGCTGGCTGGCCCGTTCGGCAGAGTGACGGCCGGCCACATGTCCCACTTCGTGCCCCATCACGGTCGCGAGGTGGTCATCGGTTTCCATGATATCGATAATGCCCTTGTAGAAGCCGACCTTGCCGTTCGGCAGGACCCAGGCATTGACGGTGTCGCTGTCGAAAACCACAAATTCCCAGTCCATGTGGCCCTGGCCGGAGGCATCAACAACACGCTGGCCCACACGGTTGAGGCGGCGCGTATAGCTGGGGTCGCGCAGGACGCGCTCGCGCTGCATGCTGTCGCGCCAGGCCTGGTCGGACAATTGCGCCAGCTGGCCGTCGGACACCAGCATCAGCTGGGACCGGCCAAGGGCCGCATTGTCAGCACATCCGGACACAAACGGAACAATGGATCCAGCGGCCAGGCCCATAATGACTTCGCGGCGCTGCATCAGGCTCATATTCTTAGACGACGACATGCACGGTCCCCCTTCGATTGTGCGGCTGTCTTTCGTCGACTAACTTAACGGCGTCCTCGCCATTCGCCAAGAAATGGTCACGAGACAGCGTTAGTTTTCGCGTGCTCGCTATACGGGAATCCCAAACATGCCTCGCATTTTACGTTATGCATTCCTCGCTCTGCTGGGCCTGGTCATCATCGCCCTGGCCCTGCCCTTCGTGATTCCGGTCGATTCCTACCGCGACCGTATCGCCGAGGAGGCGTCGCGGACCCTGCATCGCGATGTGGTTCTGGGCGGTGAGCTCAGCCTGCAGATCCTGCCAAGCCTGCAGATCACGGCACGGGATGTGAGCCTCGCCAATGCAGAGGGGTTCGGCGAGACAGCGATGGCGGAAATGTCGGAGCTGCGCGTCGGGGTGAAACTCATTCCGCTTTTGTCCTCCGATGTGCAGATCACCGAATTTGTCCTCGTCGACCCGGTCATTCGCCTTCAGCAAAACCGGCGCGGCAATAACTGGACCTTCCGCGCGCCGGACGCGCCCGAGGTCGCGATGGCGAGCAGCGGAGAGGGTTTCGTCCGTCGCCCGGGCGCCCTGCCCTTCGAGGCCTCCTTCGGTGATGTGCGCATCGAGAATGCCAGCATCTATTTCGATGACGGACAGCAGGCGCGGGAAATCACCGGACTGACCTTGCAGGTCTCCCTGCCCTCCCTGGACGAGGAAGCGAGCCTGTCCGGCCAGCTCACCGCGGACGGCGAACGCCTCAGCTTCGACGGTTCAGTCGGATCCATTCGTGGCGTGTTCGAAGGCGCCCAAACACCGCTGTCGATGCGCTTCGGCGGCAATCTTGTTACCGCCAGTTTCGACGGCGCGCTCGCGGAATCCGAGGCCTTTGCCCTGGCCGGCGATATCGATGCCACCATCCCTTCACTGCGCAATCTGGCCGCCTTTGCCGGCGCGGAAATGCCGCCGGGCGATCGCATGCAGGCCTTCGCCGCGCGGGGTTCTGTGGACGTCGTTCCCGGCACCATCGGCCTTGTCGCATCGAGCATCCGCTTCGATGACATCACAGGGTCAGGACGTCTGACCATGGCTACGGGCGGTGCGCGCCCGAACATAACCGGGGCGCTGGACCTGCCCAATCTGGACGTCACACCCTATCTGCCCGAGCAGAGCAGCGGCGGTGATGCTGGCGGCGCCGGCATTCCGCCCTGGAGCGAGGACGAAATCGATCTTGCGGGTCTCAATCTGGTTGATGCCGATATTGATCTGAATGTCGGCCTGTTCGAATACGGGGACATCGATATCGAGAATGTCGCGCTCGACGTTGTTCTCGATCGTGGACGCCTGGTCGCGCGCCTGTCGGACTTCCAGCTCTATGACGGACGCGGCTCGGTTCGTGTTGTCGCCAATAATCGCGGCGCCCGCCCCTCTTTCAGCGTTTCGGCACAACTGGCGGATCTGGATGCCCTGCCCTTCCTGCAGGCTGCTGCCGGGTTCGAGCGGTTGACCGGCACCGGCGGTATTTCGCTGGACCTGCAAGCGGCAGGCGCCAGCCAGGCCGCAATCATGCAGTCGCTGTCGGGCAATGGCAGTTTCGGGTTCAATGACGGCGCCATCGTCGGCATCAACCTGGCCGAGACCATTCGCAATGTGAACAGCTTCTTCGGCGCCCAGTCCTCGCCCGCGGATGCAGAAACCAGCGAAGAGGATACCGAA
>JAYZXG010000305.1:0-4359 GCA_036141435.1 Pseudomonadota bacterium
GACCTGGACGAAATCCTCTGGTGCGACCCGCAAACCTCCGGTGGCCTGATGGTCTCGTGCAGCGAGGACGCGGTGGACGACGTGCTCGCCTGTTTCCACGCGGCCGGCCACAGCGCCGCCACCGTCATCGGTCGCATGCAAGCGGGCGAGGCTGGCGTGCGGGTGGAGTAGGGAGCGCTCAGCTCCCCCCGTCCTCCGCTTCCACCAGAAAGTCCGCTTCGAGCTCATAGACCGCGCTGGCCAGGTTGAACTCGGTCATGAAATCGCCCATCGAGGCGAAGGTTGCGGTGCGAATGGGGCCGCGGTGATCGTCGAGCCGGACGCGCTCGTCCACGGACGGGCCAAACATGCGCTCCAGCAGGCTGGCCTGGACCCGCGCAGGTTCGTACCAGGCTGACAGATTGGTTTTCAGCGTGTCTCGGTCTGTCGTCTCCCAGGCCGCTGCCGCCAGCACGTCCAGCATGAATTCATTGCAGTTCTGGAAGCGCAGATCGTGCGGGTTGGAGATCAGCGAATAGTCCGGCTGGTGCAGCGCGTTGATGTCGCCGCTGGCAAACAGGCCGAGCAGGCGGCGCTGCATCTCCGGTGAGGGCACGATGATGCCGACCTCGCCGATCACATCGCCCTGGGTGAAGTTGAGCGGCCAGTCCTGGGCGAGGTGCGAGCGGCGACGGTTTTCCTCGCCGTGATAGAGATTGTGCACGGAATAACCGCGAATACGTTCGCCGGTTTCTGTCTGCATCTCCGAATAGATCCAGAAGGCGCCGTGCGTATAGCGGATGCCATCGGGCAGGTCCTCGCGTGCGCGCCCGGTCCGGAAGACCAGGGCGATGCGCGCGCCCTGGCCGGCAAGTTCCCGCTCGATCTGCTTGGCAAAATCAGCGCTGTCCTCGACCGGGAAGGGCGAGATCGGTGTCGCCCCGGAACCGGCTTCCGCCTCTCCCAGGACAAAGGCCAGTGCCGTGGCCGCGAGCAGTTTAGTCGTTGTCATGGCGCTGAGCCTCGTAAGGCACATCCGGCGGCGGGGCGACAACAACTTCATCGCTGACGTCGAGCGGTTCCATGCCAAACCCCCAGGCCAGCATGTCCTCGGCGTACTCCGCGCCTTCCTCGATGAAGGCCGGGTCGCCGGTGACCAGGGTTGCGCCGGTGCTCATCACGATGACGGCAGCGCTGGGGGCAATGACGACCGCGCCCGAGGCGAGTGTCGCCGTGACCTCGACAGAGGCTCCGGCGCTCTCGCCCGAGGCGCGGGCAGCGGGTGTCCCGGATTGGGTGGCAAAGGCACCCGGTGTGAGGACCAGAACACCCGCAAGGGTGCTGATGCAGAGTGTTGAGAGAGACCGTTTCATGTTCGGCTCCTTGTTCACGGGGTTAAACCAGGTGGGCCCGGATCAGGAGGCTGGCGGTGAATCAAATTCAAACAAGGGGGAAATTCGATCCACCGCGAAACGTCGCTTGCGTCAGTTGCGCGCATCCATGATGGCCGTGTGTTCCACCTTCCACATGCCGTCCGAGCGGCTGAGTACCAGGTGGAAATGTGTCCGGCGGGCGGTCTCGCCGGCATTGCGGGACTGGCCGCGATTGCCATCCGTGTAGAGGTGCAGGACGGCGACGTCATCGCCGATCAGGCGCGTGGATACCCGGCGCATATTGGCGACCTCGGTTCGCGAGACCTGTGCTGCAAAAGCCGGGAAGAGGCGCTCTTCCAGGAAGACGGCAAGGCTCTCGCTGGACTGGAACATGCGCGCATAGGCGTTGAGCCATTCGGTGTCTTCGTGGTGAAGCGCGATGAAGCTGTCGGTATCCTGTGCGCCCCAGGCGGCGGTATAGGCGGCGAGGAAATCGTCCAGCTCGGCGCTCCGCTGCAGGTTCTGCTCGAACCCGGTCTCGCGGTAGTCAGGGATCTCGCGACGCTCCTGTGCATCGGCAGGGGCGATGTGGCTGATGGCGAGGAAGGCGAGGGGGAGGAGTTTGGTCAGTTTCACGAGGATGATCCTTTCAGGTTTCGTGTGGCGCCGCGATCTGCAAGCGCTTGATGAGCCAATCGAATTGCGCGAAATCTGATGTCGAACCAGCGGAGTGTCGCCAAATGTCCGAACCTGTCGTGAGTGGTCACAGTCCGTCCGGGCGCTATCGCGCGCCCTGGCACCACAACTGGCGTTTACTGGGCGGGCTCGTCCTGTTCATGGGGCTGAACTATGCCTTCTCCGATGCCTTTTCGACCGGGAACCTGCCGCTCTGGCACCGGCTCGGCCTGTGGTGGCTGGTTGCCGCGCTGATGGTCGTCCAGCCCGTCCTCATTGACTGGCAGCTGGCCCGGTTTCTGCCACGCACGCGGCTGGGCGAGGTCAGCGGGCTGGTCATCGCAGCGACCGTGAGCATCCCCGTCATGGCGATGGAGCTGGAGGCGCTCAAACGCACGCCGATCCTGCCGAAGGAACCGGATCCCTGGCTTCCATTCCTGGGCTTTCTGACACTGCCGGTCCTGACGGTTGCGGGCTTCGTGCTGTTCTTGCGGCTGGCCTGGGAGGAATTGTATCTCGAGCCGGAGAGCGCGGATGCAACGCATGAAGCTGCATCCGACAGCTCGACCGCAAGCGCGTTGGAACAGGTCCTCTATGTGCGTGCCCAGGACCATTATCTGGAAATCGTCGGGGAGAATCGCCGGCGTTTCATTCGCGGGCGGTTGGGTGAATTCATCGGTGAAGACGACGCGCGGATCGGTGCGCGTTGCCATCGATCCTGGTGGGTGGCTGATCGCGCGATCGGGACGGCGACAAGAGACGGGCGAGACTGGAAACTGGTCCTGTCAGACGGCCAGCACGTGCCGGTCGCGCGGTCGCGAGTTGAAGAAGTTCGTGACCGGGGCTGGTTGCAAACCGCCTAGTCTGCGGCCGTCGCGGCGGCTTCTCCGCCGAGATAGACGATGTCTTCGGCCCGCGAATACGGCGCGTCGATCTCGAAGATCTGCTCTTCGTCCGCCAGGTCGAATGCCAGCATGAAATCGGCAAGCGAGGAGAAGGTCGCTGTGCGAATGCCATTGCGCTGGTCATCGAAGCGCAGGCGCGGGTCGGCCAGGGGGCCGAAGAAGCGCTGGAACGGATTCAGCTGGACGCGCGTGGGGCGGAAATAGGCCTCGATATTGACCTTGATCTGCTCCCGGCTCGCGGTTTGCCAGATGGCCGAGGAGACCACGTCGAGCATGAATTCCGTGCAGTTCTGGAAGCGTCCGTCGGCCGGGTTGGACAGCAGCGAATAGTCCGGATTGTGCAGGGCCTCGAAATAGGGCGAGGCGATCACATCGAGGATCCGGTTCTGCATTTCCCGGTTGGGAATGATCACGCCGACCTGGCCGACCGTGTCGCCGCGGGTGAAGTCCAGCGGCCAGTCCTGGTACAGCCCGGACAGGGTGACCGGATCGATCTCGTGGTAGAGATTGTAGACGGCGTAGCCATACTGGGTGCCGCCGCCCAGCGTCGGTACCGGCGCGTAAACCCAGAACGCCCCGTGCGTGTAGCGAATGTCACCTGGCAGCTCGGACCGATCCCGGCCGGTCCGGAAGACCATGGCCACATAGGCGCCGCGCGAGGCCAGTTCCTGTTCGATCTGTTTGGAAAAATCTGCCATCTCGCGCAGGGAGAAGGCGTCAACGGGCTCGCTGTTACTGTCAGCGAGGACAGGCGCAGGCAGGGCCAGCGCGCCGATCAGGGCCAGACAGACCAGCACAACACGCATGATCAGTTATCCGGACCGGAGCGGCGATTATTGTCGACGATCACAGCTTCGCCGAGCGGCAGAGGCGCGTCTTCTTCCTCGCCCTGGTCCTGGCGTCGCTGGGCGATACGCTGGGCGTCCCGGGCATAGTTGCGGGCGCGGTCCTGGGTCGAATCATCGCGGGCGTAGTTGACGCCGCGCTCGGACAATTCCTCTTCCATCGCATTGGCGGGTTGTTGCTGGTCCTGGGCCAGTGCAGCGCCGCCATAAACGGCGAATGTGCAGGCAGAAACGAGTAGCAGGCGCATGGATCTTCCTGTCCCCTTGGTTCGTTAAAACGACATTAACACACTTCTTGCGTGAACCCAGTGTGAATTTTGCCCGCTGCGGGGGAGCAGGAGCCCGTCTGCCCTAGAGCGAGAATGTGCCCACAATCGGGATATGATCCGAGGCTTTCGGCTCGCCCCGGGTCTTGCGGTGGATCTCGATGGACTCCAGCGCATCTGACGCCTGCGGGGAACAGAGCAGGTGGTCAATGCGAATGCCATTCCCCTTCTGCCAGGCGCCGCCCTGGTAATCATAGAATGTGTACTGGTGTCCACGCCCGTCGAGCTGCTCGAAAGCCTCGGTCAGCCCCAGCCA
>JAYZXG010000306.1:0-2713 GCA_036141435.1 Pseudomonadota bacterium
AAGTGCCGCCTGTTTTGCTATGTTCGCCTGTGAGGAGAGTTGCCGCGACCTTGCCGCATTCGCTCTTTAAGTTCGTGTTTCAATCGAAGTGTCGCGGGGAGCGGCGCAGGGGGATGTGATGTTCGGACGTATGGCTATGACCGGGTTGACCGTGATGGTCGCCATGGTTCTCGCACTGGCAATCTTGGTCATCCTGGGTGCGTATGCGCCCCTCTGGCTGCACTGGGTCCAGAATGGTGCCGACCTGATCGAGCGCGCAGTGACCTCAACCGGTCTGCCCAGCAAGTATAATGTCTGGGTTGGCATTTTTGCGGCGTCAGAGGCGATCGTCATCTTGATCTTCACGATCATCGCGCGGATCATCCTCGCCGTTGTGCTGGCGCCGGTCTCTCCGCGTACAAGCGGAATCGGTCGCCTGTTGGCCAGCATCGGATCGATGACAGCCTCCCTGTTCTTCGCCTTTGTTCTGGGCATCCTGATGCTGGTGACGCTGGGCATTGTCGCGCCCGACATTCTCGACGGCATGTTGTCCGCGGCCGGGTGGGTCGAGGCGCGCCTTGAACACACCGGTCTGCCGTTCCGCTGGAACAACATTCTGCGGCTGCTGGTCGCTGATGATCAGATCCTGCTGCTCTTCTTCACGATTATCGCGCGCATGCTGATCGCCCTGGTGGCAACCTCGCTGGGGGCGGCGATGGGCGGTAATCGGTCCGAGTACATGGTGCCGGCGCGCTAGTCGCTGAGCACCTTTGCAAGATAGGGCAGGCTGACATCCATTCGATAATCCGTCGATGAGTGGTTGTCCGGGAATTCCTCGTAGACATGCGCGATACCGCGCGCGGTGAGCTGCCGGTGCATGCGCCGCGCGCCGTAGAGCAGGTTGTACTGGTCCACATCTCCGCAATCGATGAACAGGCCCTTGAGCTGGTTCAGTCCCGCGCCGTGCTCGTCGAGCATTTCCAGCGGATCCCATTTCAGCCACTCCGCCCAGCGCTCAGGAATGCGTTCGCACGTGTCCATGGTCACGGGCAGGCGGATGCCCAGATAGCTGTCCGGGTCCGGATCATAGGTCGCGGCCATGGCCAGTATCATCAGGGCATGCAGGTCGCTGCCGTCGACTTTCACAGCCTTCTCGAAATTGTCGATAAAGGCCTCGATCGTGCCGCCGCGCTTGTCGATCCGTCGCAGGGTGTGGGCAAAATCGGCGGCGAACATGAGTTCAAATCCCATATCGCCGGAATGGCTGGCCGCGGCGGACCAGAAATCCGGGTAGAGCAGGGCGTGGACCATGGCCGCGTAACCGCCGGAACTCTTGCCAAAGACACCACGCTTGCCCGGGCCACCGCAGCCGAACTGTGCCTCGATCGCGGGCGCGCACTCCTGCGTGATGAAATCGGCCCAATTCCCCATGGCAGCGGAATTGACGTACTGGTTGCCGCCCAGCCGTGTGAAACAGTCCGGGAAGGCGATGACACAGGGGGCCATCTTGCCATTGGCAATCAGCCGGTCCGCACGCTCCGGGACATTCTCGCCGAAATTGTTCCAGTTGGTATGTTTGGGGCCACCCGAGGTGAAACCGACCAGGTCGACCAGCAAGGGCAGGCCCGATCCGTCATGACCGGCCGGGATGTAGACATCGACACGCCGCCGGGTCGGATCGCCCAGCATGTTGTTGGCGATGGCCTTGCTGTCGATCTCCAGCTGCTCCACCCGCCCACGCGGGAATTCGCCTCTTTGCATGTCATCTCTCCCCGGATTTTCGATCCTGATACCAGTGCCGGCCTGCGAATACGACTGCCCTGTCGGCGGCCCGTCAGACATAGCCGATGATTCCGGGCAAATCGTAATGGAAAACCGGTCTCGATCAGAGGGGCGCGCGCAGGATGCCATCAACGCTCGAGACGAAGGCGGAAACCGGCTGGCAGCAGGTGAGTGGAATCACTTTCAGCCCGGATTGTATCGGGTTAGGCTCGATCATCTTCCCGCGCGCGAGATCTTCCATGAGCATTGAAAAGACTTTCATTTCCGCCTCCGACCTGCTGGCCGACAGTTTTCGCCTGGGCGAGAAGGTGCGCGCCGACGGGTTCGAGCCAACGCATATTGTTGGGGTCTGGCGGGGCGGTGCGCCAATCGGTATCGCGGTGCAGGAATACCTCGAATTCAAGGGCCACAAGGCTGATCACATCGCCATTCGCACCTCGTCCTATACGGGCATAGACGAGCAGTCGCGCGAGGTTCGCGTCTATGGTGAGGGCTATCTCGTTGACACCCTGAACGCCGATGACCGGGTCCTGATCGTGGATGATGTCTTTGACAGTGGTCGCTCGATCGAGGCCCTGCTGCAGGTGCTCAGCCGCAAGTGCCGGCGCAACCTGCCGGCGGATATCCGTATCGCGACAGTCTATTTCAAACCGACCCGCAATAAGACCGACCTCTTGCCGGACTATTTCATTCACGAGTGCGATGAATGGCTGGTCTTCCCGCATGAGCTCTGCGGCCTCGCCGATCACGAGCTCGCCGCGTCGGGTCTGCCGGATGATCTGAGGGGCGGCGATTGAGCCTGATCACCGAGGCACAGATCCGCGGACTGGTACTTGTCGCCGAGGGTGACCTGTCCGAAGCGCAGCTGGCGCTGTGGGAGAGCCTGCGTATCGAACCGGAAGTCTGGGTCCGTGCCTCCGGGGCGGAGCACGGGTTCGGTTTCTGGGTGGTC
>JAYZXG010000307.1:0-7564 GCA_036141435.1 Pseudomonadota bacterium
CCGCCTTGCGGCGCTCAGCAGCTTCCTCAAGCGCCCGGCGGGCCGCCGGACTCAGCTCTTTTCCCGGAGCAGCATTTTCAGGGACGGATGTCACACGAATCCCCTCTTGTTGAACGGCCTTATTGAGACCAACTAGTAATGCGAAACCACCCCAGTTCAAGTAAAGCCAGAGTGACATGACCGCCAATACCCTTCGCACTTTTTTCCTTCTCGCCGGCATGACCGCCCTGTTCATGGGCATTGGATACATGCTGGGCGGCCCTGCTGGCGCGGCTATCGCACTGGTCGTCGCCGCCGGTATGAACCTGTTCGCGTGGTGGAATTCCGCCGACATGGTGCTGCGGATGCATGGCGCCCAGGAGATCCGGCCCGGCGACAGCAATGCGCATTTCCGCCAATACGCCGAGGATGTTCAGCGTCTCGCGCAGAAGGCCAACCTGCCGGCACCGCGCGTTTACGTGATCAACGAGGACCAGCCCAACGCCTTCGCGACCGGTCGCGACCCGAGCCATGCCGCCGTGGCTGCCACCACCGGTCTGCTCGCTCGGCTCAATCGTGAAGAAGTCCAGGGCGTGATGGCGCACGAGCTCGCGCACGTGAAAAACCGTGACACGCTGACGATGACGGTGACCGCTACACTGGCCGGCGCCATCAGCATGCTGGCGAATTTCGCGCTCTTTTTTGGCGGCAATAACCGTGCGGGCCTGCTCGGTTCGCTGGCCTTGATGATTTTCGCGCCGATGGCAGCCATGCTCGTGCAGTCCGCGATCAGCCGTGCACGCGAATACGAAGCCGATCGTGTGGGCGCCGAGATCCACGGCAATCCGATGGCTCTGGCCTCGGCCCTCGAGAAGATCGAGCGCAGCGCACGTCGCACCATCAATCCCGCCGCCGAACGGAATCCGGCCACAGCGCACATGTTCATTATCAATCCGCTCAACGGCCAGCGCATGGATAATCTGTTCTCCACGCACCCCGACACGGCGAACCGGATCCACAAGCTGAGACAGATGAGTGGTGCCGCAGCGCCGACTGCGTCCGGCCCCTGGGGCCAACGCGGTCCGTGGGGATGAATTCAATATCGATCCACTCGTAAGCCGCGTTTAACGATATTCTGCGATGTTCCCTGACCCATCGCCCGTCACCGGGTGGATTGCGAGGATCAGAGATGCGCCAGACCCGCTCGCATAATACCGAACGCCAGGATGCCGACCTGGCGGCAATGAATACGCGCACGCTGTACCGGAACTCTTCGCCGGCACTTGTTGTTTCGATCTTCAATACGCTGGTCTTCGCCGCCTTTGCGGCGTCGGCAACCTCATCCTCGACAATGGCCATATGGGCTGCGGTCATGGTCGGCATCGCAGCCATCCGCCTGGTCATGGTGCGCCAGCGCCTCAAGTCCGGAAATTTCGGCAGCCTGACCCCCCAGATCCTGCTGACCATCATCAGTGGCATCGGTTGGGGCCTGCCCTTCTATCTGATCGGTGCCAGCCCCAGCGCCGCCGTCAGCTATCTGATGATTTTCATGGTCGCCGGCATGAGTGCCGCCGCGGCCCTGTCTTTTTCCAGCTCGCTGCGCATCGTGCTGGCCTACAACGTCCCCCTGCTGACGATGACATCCGCACATTTCGTGTTGCTGGGTGGCCTTCAGAACAATCTGCTTGCCGCGATCATCCTGTTGTACCTCGTGACCACCACCAGCATGGCGCAGCGCAGCAAGCGCAGCGTGGAACTGGCCCATATCAACCAGCAGCGCGCCGAAAGCCAGGCGGTCGAGATCGCCAAGATGGCCGATGATCTCAAGTCCGCGCTCGGCGCAGCCGAAGCCGCGACCGTCGCCAAATCCCGCTTTCTCGCCAATATGAGCCATGAGATCCGCACGCCGCTCAACGGTGTGTTGGGCATGGTCCAGGTGCTGGAGAATTCCGAGCTGACCGCCCAGCAGAAAACCTATGTGGGCACCATTCGCTCGTCCGGGCGGGCCCTTCTCGGCGTGATCGAGGACGTGCTGGATTTCTCACGCATCGAATCCGGCTCCCTGTCACTGGAGACCGCACCCTTCAGCCTCGGCAAGGTCATCCAGCGCAGCATCGACACGGTCACAGCGCCCGCGGCCCAGAAGGGCCTGGCGCTGACGTCCTCCATCGACCCGGAGCTCGCCGATGCCCGTGTGGGCGATCCGCAGCGCATCCAGCAAGTGCTGATCAACCTGCTCGGCAATGCCGTGAAATTCACCCAGGAAGGTTCAGTCAGCTTGCGCGTCATCGAACCGACTCCCGGTACATTGTGCTTCGAGGTCAAGGATACGGGCCCAGGCCTGACACCTGAGCAGTGCAGCCAGGTCTTCGAGCGCTTTGCGCAGGCGGACAATTCGTCCAGCCGCAAACATGGCGGCGCCGGTCTGGGCCTGGCAATCTCGGGCGAGCTGGCGGCCCTGATGCAGGGGCGTATCGAGGTCGAGTCCACGCCGGGCGAGGGCTGTTGTTTCCGCTTCGAGCTGCCGGTGCCGTGCGACCGCCGCGAAGAGGCAGATGATGCGACGGCGAGCGACGAAACGGCCAGGACTGAAACACCCGCACTGACCATTCTCAGCGTTGATGACACCCAGACCAATCAACTGGTTGCCCGCGCCATGCTTGAACAACACGGTCACCGGCTCGTTTTTGCGGAAAACGGTGCAGAGGCGATCGAGACCCTCGAGCATGAAGCGATCGATCTTGTCTTGATGGATATCCAGATGCCGGTCATGTGCGGTGACGAGGCAATCGAGAGAATTCGCGCATCGGGAAAACCCTATGCACAATTGCCGATCATCGCAGTCACGGCCAATGCCACCAGTGGCGAGCGGGAGCGCCTGCTTGCACTGGGCGCGTCGGAGCACGCATCCAAGCCGTTCCAGATTGATGTCATTCTCGAGAAAATCTCGGCCCTGACGAACGGCGACCGCCCAACCAGCTTGGCCGCGACTGCCTGAGCGTGCTAGCTCCGCGTCATGAATGATGGAACCGCTCCCCGCCAGTGTGCCGCCGAGGCCTATATCCGTGTCCTGAGCCAGGGCCGAACGCTGGAAAACGCGCTGGAAACCCTGCCCGCGCACAAGGCCCTCGAAGCGCGCGACCGGGCATTTGCCCGCTACATTCTCGCGACGAGCTTTCGGCGTCTGGGACAGACCCATGCCGTGCTGTCCGGCTTTCTCACCAAGCCTCTGGAGGAAACCGCACCGTATGCGCGCGCCCTGTTGATCACCGGGGCGACCCAGATCCTGTGGATGGATATTCCGCCACACGCGGTGGTCTCGTCGGCGGTCAAACTGGCAGAACAGCGTCCGGAGACACGCAAACTCAAGGGCATGATCAACGCCGTGTTGCGCAATGTTGATCGGACCGGGCGGCAGAAGGCGAAAATGCTGCCACCACAGGACAACCTGCCCGAATGGCTGCGCACAAGCTGGCGCAAGAATTTCGGCCCGGCAGCCATGAACCGCATGATCCTGGCCGGGATGGAGGCACCGCCGCTGGACCTGACGGTCAAGGAGCCCGGTCGCCGCGAGGAGTGGGCGCAGAAACTGGGTGCCCGGATCCTGCCAACAGGCAGCCTGCGGCTCGACAAGATCGGCGATGTGACGGCTCTGCCAGGTTATGATGAAGGCGCCTGGTGGGCCCAGGATGCCGCCGCCGCGATCCCGGCCCAGCTCCTGAAACTGCCCGCAGGCTCAAATGTGATCGACATGTGTGCTGCCCCGGGCGGCAAGACCCTGCAGCTGGCTGCGGCGGGCTATCAGGTCCAGGCTGTCGACAGTTCTGACCCCCGTCTGAAACGGGTTCGCGCCAATCTCCAGCGCACCGGGCTGGAAGCCGAGATCCACAGCGGCGATGGTCGCAAATGGAAACCTCGCGAGCAGGTAGACGGCGTCCTGCTGGATGCGCCGTGCTCAGCGACTGGCACCTTCCGGCGTCACCCGGAAAGCAACTGGATCAAGGACGCCGGGGACCCCCGGAAGTTTGGCAAGATTCAGCGGGAACTGGCACGCGCCGTCGCCAAGATGATCAAGCCCGGCGGACAACTGGTCGTCTGCACCTGTTCGCTGCAGATCGAAGAGGGCGAGCTGCTCTCCGGCGATATCCAGAAAAACATCAAGACGCTGCAACTCGATCCTATCGCGCCCGAGGAGATTCCGGGACTGGAAGATGCCCTCACAAAACGTGGCGAACTGCGCCTCACACCGGCTTTGTGGAATGATGTCGGCTCAATGGACGGCTTCTTCATTGCGCGCTTTAGAAAATCAGGATGATATCCCGCAATTCACCCTTTGCGGTGACGACTGCTTGCACCCCTGAAACGCCACTGTTATCGGGTCATCATGCCTCAAGACACCATAATTTCCCCCTCCATCCTCTCTGCTGATTTCGCAAAACTCGGCGAGGAGGTTCGCGCCATCGACGAAGCGGGCGCCGACTGGATCCATATCGACGTCATGGATGGCCATTTCGTGCCCAATCTGACGATCGGGCCCGGCGTCGTGAAAGCCCTGCGACCGCATTCGGAAAAACCGTTCGACGTCCACCTGATGATCTCGCCGGTGGATCTTTACCTCGAGGCCTTCGCCGATGCAGGCGCAGACCTGATCACAGCGCATCCGGAAGCTGGCCCGCACTTTCATCGCACGGTCCAGACGATCAAGGGGCTTGGCAAGAAAGCCGGTGCCGCACTCAACCCGTCTACACCGCTTGAAGTGATCGACTATGTGCTCGAGGAGCTCGACCTGGTCCTGATCATGAGCGTGAATCCGGGCTTTGGTGGCCAAAGCTTCATCTCCAGCCAGCTGAACAAGATCGAAGCCTTGCGCACGCGCATTGACGCCCGCGGCCTTGCCACACTTATCGAAGTGGATGGCGGGGTAAATCCGCAAACGGCGGAACAGTGCCGGTCCGCCGGTGCTCACGCGCTGGTCGCCGGATCTGCGGTCTTCCGGGGTGGCCCTTCCCAGTACCAGGACAATATCCAGGCGCTGCGGGGCTAGTTCATGGCTCTCTCCATCGGCCTCATGGAGTTTGCGCGCGCAGCCTGGCTTGGCTTGCGCCGTGAAAGCTCGTCCAGCCTTCACGCGATGGGGATTGCGTCAGTGTTGCAGTCGGGCAGCAGCGCCCCGGCCAGTATCGACTATGCGCTGGAAGATCCCTATCAGCCCGACGGCGCCCAGGGCGATGCCATCTGCGATGGTCGTTTCTCGCTTGCCGGGGATCAGCTGATCGCGCGCGACGGTACGGATATCTGGGATATGCTGACGCCAAGCCGTGCGTTCGCGGAACAATTGCACGGCCATGGCTGGCTGCGCGACGTCGTCGCGGCACCGGCACATGACGGCAAAACCGAAGCCCGTCGGCTGGTCGATACCTGGATCGATCGCCATGGTGGCTGGAACAGCTTTGTCTGGTCCGCCTCGGTGATGTCCTCCAGGGTCTTGAACTGGCTGCGTGCCGGCGAGGCGTTACTGGGAGAGACCGGCGAACCGGATGCGACCATCGCGCGGCGCCGCAATTTGCTGATCCGCCAGGCGCGACACTTGCTGAAGACACTGCCCCTCGCCGAAGACGGGCGTATCCGCCTGCGCGCTACAATCGCCGTTACCGCGACCGGCCTCTGTCTGCCCCGGCAGACCAGTTTGCAACGCGCAGGCCTGTCGGCGCTCGCCAGCGAGGTGACGCGCCAGATCCTGCCCGATGGCGGCCATGTCTCCCGCGCACCGCAGGCAACGACAGAGGCGCTGATCGATCTGCAGGGCCTCGCAGACATCGCTGAAATGGCCGGCACCCCGGTCCCCACGGAAGTGTCTCGGGCCATCAACCGGCTGCGGCCGATGGTGCGGTTCTTCCAGATGGCCGATGGCGGCCTTGCCGGCTTTCACGGCGGCGGCGAGTTCGACAAGATCGCCGTCGAGGATGCCCTGACCCGTGGCGACGAACCGATCAAGCCGTTCGGTTTCGCACCCCATTCCGGCTATCACCGCACCGAGGCTGGCGGCGCGACCGTCCTGTTCGATGTCGGGGACGCCCCGCGCGGTGCCCTGAGCACCGAAGCCCATGCCAGCGCGCTGGCGATCGAGTTCTGCACCCCCGGCGGGCGCCTCGTCGTGAATTGCGGCTGGCACGATGCCCAGACCTCGGACTGGCGCGAGGCCGTACGTGCAACCGCTGCCCATTCCACCCTCGTCCTGGGCGAGGTGTCGTCCTCGAAAATCCTGTCGGGGGGGTGGCAGCGGGATCTGCTCGGCGCCCGCCTGGTCGCCCCGGCTGGACAGGTCTCGGCACGCCGCAATGAGGGCGAGATGGGCATCTGGCTGGAAGGCAGCCAGGAGGGTTACCGGGAACGATACGGCCTGTCTCACCGTCGGCGCATTTTCCTGGCCGCGGATGGCGGTGACTTGCGGGGGGAGGACGCACTCTTTCGCCCGGTCACAGATGGTCCGCCAGAAGATATCGATGTGCGCTGGCCGTTCGCGATCCGTTTTCACCTGCATCCCAGCGTCAAGGCATCGCTGTCACGCGACAATATGAGCGCACTTCTGGTGCAGCCCAATGGTGATGGATGGCGGTTTCGCACCGATGGCGGGCCCATCGCACTGGAGCGATCCGTCTATCTTGCAGCCGGTGCCCCTCCCCAAAGAGCCACACAAATAGTAATACATGGAGATGCCGAACCGTTCGGAGCGGGTGACCGCCCCCCGAACCGTGTCCGGTGGGCTTTCCAGCGCCTCGGCCGAATTGGCGGCGCTGTAGGGGGAATAGAGTGAGTATGCCGCGTCCACATAAGTCGCGTCCTGACAGGAGGCCGTTCTGGAGTCCGGTGCTATCCGTCTCCGCGTACGACCTGTTGGCCGCCGCAGTCTCGATGTGGTTGGCGGTGACGATCCGGTATTACTATCACGACACGCCGGCAGAGCCCGGTGTGGCCCTGCGCTCGGTTGCCGTTTTCACACTGGCCTGTGCCATCGTTTTCCCGCTGCAATCCCTGCACAAGGGCGTCTGGCGCTATACGGCCCTGAATGATGCTGCGCGTATCGTTCGCGCCGTCGGCATAGCCAACCTGATTTTCCTGCCCGTACTGTTCCTGTTCAATCGCCTCGACGGGTTTCCGCGCACCAGCATTCTCATCGAAATCCCGATCCTGATCAGCCTGCTGATCGGAGCGCGGGTGATCGTCGCCGCCTGGCGAACCGGCGGCCTGCAGGCGGCTTTCCGCTTCGAGGACCGCAAGAAACCGGCCGCCATTTTCATCGGCGCCGAAGCCGATCTGGACAATGCCCTGCGCGACCTGGCCCGCCGCAACGGCTCGGCCCCGTTCAGGGCCAAGGGACTTGTGGTGCTGGACGCTCCCCTCGACGGCCGGGCCATACGCGGCGTCCAGATCATCGGCGAGCTGGACGCCCTTCCGGCCGCCATCAATCGTCTGTCCGCGGTGGAAAGCCTGCCACCCCGCCTGGTCCTCGCGGGCGAGAGAATTCACATCGAAACGGTCAATGCGCTGATCCGCATCGCCTCGGCGACCGGCGCCAAGCTGTCAC
>JAYZXG010000308.1:0-3314 GCA_036141435.1 Pseudomonadota bacterium
TCCGGTATTCCTGGCGTACTCATGCTCACAGCGACGCGCGGCATGCGTATGTCCGCGACCGCGATCGACGCGGTACTGCTCGCCTTGATCGCCTGGAGCATCACCCCAGCTTTCGCGTCGATACCATTGTATTTATCGGGATTTTTCACACTTCCCGATGCAGTTTTTGAGGCGTATTCGGCATTGACGACCACCGGCGCAACGCTTGCCGAACCGGAGGACCTGCCCCGGGTGTTCATCCTCTGGCGGGCGCTGCTGGGCTGGACTGGCGGCTATTCGACCCTGGTGCTCGCGACGGCCGTCTTTGCCGCGCTGGACAGGGACCTGCCGGCCATTCGCCGGTCCGCACTCCTGACCATTCGACCGGACGATGTATTCTCGCACCTTGGCGTCGCGGCCCGCCGGATCGCCCTGATCTATGCGCTGATCACGGTTCTGGTCATGATCGGATTGATGTTTGCCGGCAATGATCTGTTCTCCGCGACGGTGCTGGCAATGGGAGGCGTGTCAACAACCGGCACGATGCCCGATCTTCCGGCAGGCATGTTTTCAAGTTTCAATCTGACAGTCTTCTGTGTTGTTGTCGCAGCGCTGTGCGGCAGTCTGAATGTGTCCCTGTTCTGGGATGCACTGCGAGACAAGGCCACCATCCGCGACCCCGACCTGATCGGATTGCTGGCACTGATCATAGGGACCGCTCTGATCTTCTTCATCGCAACCGGCGACGACCTGATCAGACACCTCGCGAATGCCGCACTGCTGGTGTCGACCTCGGGCTATCATGTTGGCAATGATGTCTTTCCCGTCGCACTCGTCGCATTGTTCGTGATCATGATCGGGGGCGCAGCCGCGTCGACAACAGGCGGCGTGAAGGTGACGCGCATCCTCATGCTGTGGAAGCGCATGGGCGCTGAGCTCGCCGTGCTGGCCGATCCCTCCAGCGTCATGCCGGTGTCCTTTCGCGGGCGCGTGACCAAGGATCGTTCGCTGATCGCCGTCTGGTCCTATGTCCTCGCCTTTGCAGCTGTCCTCGGAGTGGGCGCTTTCATCGTTGCGCTGTTCGGAACGGCCTTCGATGCCAGTTTCACGGCGACCGTCAGCGCGCTGGCGAATGCCGGACCGGTGTTCGACCAGGTCTCGGGCAAGGAGCTGGCCTGGACCTCGCTGAGCGAAAATGCTCGCACCGCCCTTATTCCGGTCATGATTTTGGGGCGTCTGGAAGTCATCGCAGCGCTCACTGCGATCTGGGCCATTTTCCTGCGGAGATAGAGTGTGTCGCGCTTTGCCTATGTAAATTCCGGTTTTCTGCCTCATCGCGATGCCTGCGTTCATATCGAGGATCGCGGCTTCCAGTTCGGCGATGCGGTCTATGAGGTCTGGGGTGTGCGCGAGGGTCAATTGCTGGACGAGCAGGGGCATTTCGAACGCCTGTACCGCTCGCTGGACCAGCTCGATATCCTCTTCGAGCGCTCGCAACATTCGCTGCGGGTCACGATCCACGAGCTTCTCCGCCGGAACCGGATCCGCAATGGTCTGGTCTATCTGCAGATTTCCCGCGGAGTGGCGCCGCGCGACCACGCTTTCCCCGCCACCAATATCAGCCCCACCATTGTGCTGACCGCCAAGCGCTTCAACTTCGATGCCGCCGCGAAACGCGCCGAGCAGGGCATTCGCGTGATCACCCAGGAAGACGAACGCTGGGACCGCTGCGACATCAAATCAGTCAATCTGCTGGCCAATGTCCTGGCCAAGCAGGCGGCGCGGGAAGAGGGGGCCTATGAGGCCTGGCTGGTTGACGAGAACGGCCTGGTCACCGAGGGCAGCTCCACAACGGCCTGGATCGTCTCGAAGGATGGCGAACTGATCACCCGGCCACTGGACAACCATATCCTGCCGGGAATCACCCGGAAAACCGTCATTGCGATTGCACACTCAATGTCCATCCCATTGGTAGAGCGCGCCTTTTCGCCCGCGGAAGCCCATGCCGCGCGGGAAGCCTTCATCACCTCGGCCAGCAGTTTCGTGATGCCGGTGGTGCAGATCGATGACAAGACCATTGCCAATGGCGCACCCGGCTCACTCTCGCTTTCGCTCAGAAATGAGTATTTGAGAGCACAATAGGCGAATGACACGTTTCTTTTTAAAATGAGACGGTTGCAGGAAGGGCTCAGGCCTGTATACCGTAATTAACGAATCGCTGGAAAAGCGGCGCACGCGGAGCAAACAATGTCTCAAGATAAAAAACAAAACCTGCAGGACGTTTTCCTGAACGCGGTGCGAAAGTCCAAGACACCGCTCACCATTTTCCTGGTAAACGGTGTCAAACTTCAGGGCGTTGTGACCTGGTTTGATAATTTCTGTGTCCTGCTTCGCCGGGACGGGCTCTCGCAACTTGTCTACAAGCATGCGATCTCGACCATCATGCCGGCACAGGCCGTCCAGCTGTTTGATCAGGAAAAGGAAGGCCTCGAAGCCGACCCGTCTTCGCCTGAGACAGCGGATATCGCGGATTGATTGAACGCGAACAACCGGTAATTCGAGCCACCGTCATCCATCCCTACGAGAGAGATCGTGCGGATCGCGCTGACGCGCGCCTGGAGGAAGCCTCCGGCCTGGCCGAAGCCCTCGATATGGAATTGGTCGACGCGTATCTTGTGCCGCTGCGCCGGATCGAGGCGGGCTTGTATTTCGGGCGCGGCAAGGTCGAGGAGATCAGCGCACAGCTGAAAGAGGTTGAAGCCGATGTCGCGGTTGTCGACGCCGCGCTGTCGCCGCTGCAGCAGCGCAATCTGGAGAAGGCCTGGAAGGTCAAGGTAATCGACCGCACGGGGCTTATCCTCGAGATTTTTGCCAAGCGCGCCCGCACCAAGGAAGGTGTGCTGCAAGTCGAGCTGGCGCGGCTGGCGTATGAACGCTCACGCCTTGTGCGAACCTGGACCCACCTGGAGCGCCAGCGTGGCGGCCGCGGCTTCCTCGCCGGTCCGGGTGAGACGCAGATCGAGACCGACCGCCGCCTGCTCGCAGACAAGATGGCCAAGCTGCGCCGACAGCTCGATGATGTGCGACGCACGCGCGGGCTGCACCGCAAGACGCGCGATGACGTTCCATTCCCGACCGTTGCGCTGGTGGGCTATACCAATGCCGGCAAATCAACACTCTTCAATCGCCTGACCGGAGCAGGGGTGTTTGCCAAGGACATGCCCTTTGCAACGCTCGACCCAACGGTCCGCAAGGTGAAACTGCCGGGCGGCCTGGAGATCCTGCTGTCGGACACGGTGGGCTTCATCACCGATCTGCCGACGGAACTGATCGCC
>JAYZXG010000309.1:0-6996 GCA_036141435.1 Pseudomonadota bacterium
CGCTCTTCAGTCGACGCAGACAGGATGAAGGCGTTGCCGGGGCTCGCGACGCCCGATCCGCAGAAGAACTTGAGCGGCAAGCCCTGTTGCTGGACCTGCGGCGCCAGCTCGATGAAGACTGGATCCGCTTCCAGCGCCTGAACGAAACGGCGCAGGCCTACGAGACCGACGTTCTCGACCGGGCGCGGGAAACCGCCGAGGCCGTGCTGGCCGCTTATGAGAATGATCAGGCCGACTTCGCTGAGCTTGTACGGTCCGAGCTGGCCTTGCTCGATATCGAACTCACCCTGATCCGCACGCGTGTGGATGCCCTCCAGGCCCAGAGCCGAATTCTCTTTCTGACGGGAGATGTCCAATGAACCCGCGCACGCTGATCCTGGGGGCGGTCGTCCTGACCGTTGGCATTCTCATCGGAGTTTTCGGAGGACGCCTGATGGGCGGTGGCGAGGCCACATCCGGCTCCGGCGAACCTGAAATCCTCTACTGGGTCGCACCGATGGACCCCAATTTCCGGCGGGATGAGCCGGGCAAGTCCCCGATGGGCATGGATCTCGTTCCCGTCTATGCCGGCGATGAGCCTGCCGACACGTCCAGCGTGACGATTTCCCCGTCGGTTGAAAACAATATCGGCGTGCGCACGGCTGTCGCGGAACGCAGTCGCTTCGCGGAGGACCTCAACACGGTCGGCTATGTCCGTCCCGTCGACGATCTCACCTCTGTGGTGGATGTGCGGGCACAGGGCTGGATCGAGGATCTCCGCGTCGCTGCGGTTGGCGATGTGGTTGAGGCGGGCGATCTCCTGTTTCGCATGTACTCACCGGAAATCGTGACCGCTCAGACCGAGTATCTCCAGGCAGTGCGCGTGGGGCGTTCCGGCCTGGTTTCAGCAGCGCGTTCGCGCTTGCAGGCTCTGGGTGTGGGGGCGGCACAGGTCGAGGCCATCGCACGCCGCGGTGAGGCCCAGCGCCTCATCGAGATCTACGCGCCCAGGAGTGGTGTCGTCCTCGAGATGAATGTCCGCGAAGGCGCGCATGTTCACCCAAGCATGGAGGTGATGACCATCGCCGATCTGGGTGAGGTATGGGTGATAGCCGATCTGTTTGAGGATGACGCCGCAGTGATCACCAGCGGACAGGATGTGCATATGCGTTCGCCGGCCCAGCCAGGAAGGATGTGGCATGGTCAGGTGGAATACGTCTATCCAACCGTGGACGCGACCAGTCGCTCCATTCCGGTTCGGATGCGGTTTGCCAATGCGGATGGCGCGTTGCGACCGGAGGCCTTTGTCAATTTGCGGATCGAGGTCGCCCCGCGCGATGGTGTGCTTTCTGTGCCCGCCGAGGCGGTGATCCGTACCGGGCAGTCCGAACGGGTCATCCTGGCCCTAGGTGGCGGGCGGTATCAGCCGGCGCGCGTGGAAACAGGGCCGGAGGCCCAGGGCCGTGTTGAAGTCCTGTCAGGACTGGCCGCCGGTGAACGCGTTGTGGTGTCCAGCCAGTTCCTGATCGATTCCGAGGCCAATCTCCAAGGGGCAAGCCTGCGCATGTCCCCGGCAGAGGAGGAGGCACCGCCACCGGAGGTCGTCTATGGCAGCGGAGTTGTCGACGCGATCATGGCGGGGCACGGAATGATCGATCTCACGCATGAGCCCATCCCGGCGCTGGACTGGCCGGTCATGAGCATGTCGTTCTTCGCATTGGACGAGACCGTGTCCCTGGACGGGCTGTCTGTCGGGCAAACCGTAGATTTTTCCCTGCGCCAAAACGCCGACGGTCAGTGGCGGATCGCGTCGATCTCCGAGGCCGGTGCCGGCTCGGAGCCCCTTGTCGAGGGGCGCGGCCGGGTCGTTACCCTGATGAGCGAGTTCGGCATGGTCGAGATCGATCACGAACGTATCGAGGCGATCAACATGCCTGCGATGAGCATGGTCTATGAGCTCGATGATGGTGTTTCCCTGGATGGTCTGAGCGTTGGGGATGAGGTCGTTTTCTCGATCGAGGAAGAGGCTCCGGGGCAATGGCAACTGACCGGTTACAGCATCCGCTCTGACGCGGGAGAAACACCATGATCAGCGCGATTATTCGCTGGTCGATCGGTAACCGGCTGATCGTCCTGATCCTGGCCATGATGCTGGCGGGCGGCGGCGTCTGGTCGCTGGCGCGAACACCAATGGACGCGATTCCCGACCTGTCTGATGTTCAGGTGATCATCAAGACGACCTATCCCGGCCAAGCGCCGCAGGTGGTGGAAGACCAGGTCACCTATCCGCTCACGACGGCCATGCTGGCTGTACCGGGCGCGGTGACGGTTCGCGGCTATTCCTTCTTCAATGACAGTTATGTCTACATCATCTTTGAGGATGGTACAGACCTCTACTGGGCGCGTTCGCGTGTTCTGGAATACCTGTCTCAGGTGGCGCCGACCCTGCCAGAGGGGGCCACGCCGGCACTGGGGCCTGACGCGACGGGCGTTGGCTGGATCTATCAATACGCGCTGGTCGACAGGACCGGACAGAATGATCTCTCGCAATTGCGTTCACTGCAGGACTGGTTCCTGAAATACGAGCTGCAGACCATTGAGGGTGTGGCCGAGGTGGCGACGATTGGTGGCATGGTTCGCCAGTACCAGGTCGTCGCGGACCCGGATCGCCTGCGTGCGCTCGGCATCCCGCTTTCGCATGTTCGCATGGCCATTCAGCGGGGCAATCAGGAAAGCGGTGGCCGCGTCATCGAGATGGCCGAGGCCGAATACATGGTGCGGGCGTCCGGCTACATCCAGGGCGTCGAGGACCTCGAGGCGATCCCGCTCTCGGTGACCGAAACCGGCACGCCCATCCTGTTGTCCGATGTCGCCGACATCCGGGTCGGCCCGGAACTCCGTCGCGGCATCGGCGAGCTGAACGGCGAGGGCGAAGCGGTGGGTGGCGTGGTCGTCATGCGTTATGGCGAGAACGCGCGGGCGACGATCCAGCGTGTCGAGAACCGGTTGGAGGAATTGCGCGCATCGCTGCCCGACGGGGTGGAGATCGTCACCACCTATAACCGGGCCAGCCTGATCGAACGGGCGGTCTCATCGTTGCGGGAAAAACTGGTCGAGGAATTCCTGGTCGTCGCGCTGATCTGTGCGCTCTTTCTGTTCCACTTCCGGTCATCCCTTGTGATCGTGTTGAGTCTGCCCCTGGGCATCCTGACCGCGATTATCGTGATGAATGCGCAGGGCATCAACGCCAACATCATGTCACTGGGCGGAATCGCGATTGCCATTGGCGCGATGGTGGATGCGGCGATCGTCATGATTGAGAACATGCACAAGCATGCCGAGCGACAGCCCATCACCCGCGAGAACCGGTGGGAGGTGGTGGCAAAGGCCTCGACAGAGGTCGGCCCCGCCTTGTTCTTCTCGCTGTTGATCGTGACGTTCAGTTTCGTGCCGATTTTTGCGCTGGAAGCCCAGGAAGGGCGGCTTTTCCACCCGCTGGCTTTCACCAAGACCTATGCCATGGCAGCCGCCGCCGGGCTGGCGATTACACTGGTCCCGGTCCTGATGGGCTATCTGGTCCGGGGCAAGATCACGCCGGAGCACAAGAACCCGGTGAACCGGGTGCTGATTGCGCTGTATCGTCCCTTCATCAATCTTGTCATCCATCGCCCCTGGGCTGTTTTGCTGGGGGCCGTGCTGGTTCTGGGCAGTACGGCGGTACCGCTGTCGCGTATGGGCAGTGAATTCATGCCGGATCTGGATGAGGGCGATATCCTTTACATGCCCAGCGCCTATCCGGGCGTGTCGGCGGGCAAGATCACGGAAATCGTACAACAGACCAATCGCCTGATCATGACGGTGCCTGAGGTGCTCACAGCGCATGGCAAGGCCGGACGGGCCGAAACAGCCACGGATCCGGCGCCCCTGACCATGATCGAAACAACGATCCAGTTGCGCCCGCGCGAGGAATGGCGACCGGGTGTCACCATCGATGATATCCGCGCCGAGCTCGATGCGGTCGTGAATGTACCAAGCCTCACCAATGCCTGGATCATGCCCATCCGGGGGCGGATCGACATGCTGGCGACCGGGATCAAGACCCCGGTCGGGATCAAGATTGCGGGACCTGACCTGGATGAGATCGCGCGCATCGGCGAAGAGATCGAAGCAGTGATCGCCGCTCTGGATGGTACAGCATCGGTCTATGCGGAGCGGGTAACCGGCGGTCGGTTTGTCGATATTGATGTCAATCGCCTGGAGGCGGCCCGCTTCGGGCTGAACGTCGCCGATGTGCATGAGGTCGTTCGCACAGCCATCGGTGGCATGACCGTGACTGAGAGCGTCGAGGGAGCAGAGCGATATCCCGTGAACCTGCGCTATCCACGCGACTACAGGAATTCCGTGTCGGCGCTGCGATCCCTGCCGGTTATCACACCGACCGGAGCCGAGATCCCGCTGGGGCGCGTGGCTGAAATCACCATTGCCGACGGGCCGGGTGTCATTCGCAGCGAGAATGCGCGCACCAATGGCTGGGTCTATGTCGACATCTCCGGTGTCGATATCGGGAGCTATGTTGCCGATGCCCAGGCCGCCGTGGCCAGTCAGGTTGACCTGCCGCCGGGTTATTCCATCACCTGGTCGGGGCAGTATGAATTCATGGAGCGGGCCAAGGCCAAGCTGGCTGTTGTCGTGCCGGTGACCCTGGCCATCATATTGCTGCTGCTGTTCCTGAATTTCCGCCGCCTGACGCCGGTACTGATGATCATGGGCACGCTCCCGCTTGCCCTGGTCGGGGGCGTGTGGTTGCTCGACCTGCTGGGGTACAACCTGTCGGTCGCTGTCGGTGTTGGCTTCATCGCCCTGGCCGGTGTGGCTGTCGAGATCGGTGTGCTGATGATCGTCTATCTCGAACAGGCGCTGACCCGCCGCAGGGAGCTCGCTACGGATGAAGGGCGGGACCTGTCCTCGGGTGACTTGGCTGAGGCCGTGGTGGAAGGGGCGTTGCTGCGTGTCCGCCCCATCATGATGACGGTGATTGCGACCATTGCCGGACTGCTGCCCATTATGCTGGGTTCGGGCACAGGCTCCGAAGTGATGCGCAGGATCGCTGCGCCAATGGTGGGCGGGATGACCAGTGCGACCATTCTCACCTTGCTGGTTATTCCGGCAGCGTTTCTGATCTGGCAACGCTGGGAGCTGACTCGAGGCGTGTGGAAAGCGGAAACGGGAGAAGCGGCATGAATGTGAAGCAGGCGGCTGAAGCCACAGGAATCCCGTCCAAGACGTTGCGCTATTACGAGGAGATTGGACTGGTGCGCCCGGCGCGTGCCGAAAACGGCTATCGGGTCTATGCCGAGACTGATCTTCGCAAGCTGGTCTTTGTGGGGCGCGCCCGGGGGCTGGGCTTTTCCCTGGAGGACTGCCGCCGGCTTCTGTCCCTCTACGAAGACCAGTCCCGGGCAAGTGCTGACGTGAAGGTGCTCGCACGCTCTCATGTGGACGAGATCGATCGCAAGTTGAAGGAGTTGCGAGCCATCAAGGCCGAGCTCAACCGGCTCATCACGGCCTGCCATGGCGATGACCGTCCTGACTGTCCGATCGTGGAGGGGTTGGCCGGTTCCTGACCTTGCCGGGCGCGGGCTTGACCTTCCAGTGACTGGAAGCTTCACAAGGGGCATCGCTTAGCCAGAGGACACGATCATGAGCTGTCAGCATTGCGATGAACCCACCGAGACCAATCCGCTGCATGATGAAGCGGTTGTCACCGACCCGGTGTGCGGGATGGATGTCCGCCTGGGCGCCGGGAAGCCGCATCTCGAGCACGCTGGTGAGGACTACCATTTCTGCTCGCAGCGTTGTCATGACCGGTTTGAAGCAGACCCGGAACACTTCCTCACCGGAGCGCATCTGCAGGCCTATGAGGATATGCCGGAAGGCACCCAGTACACCTGCCCGATGGACCCTGAGGTCATTACGGATGAACCGGGCGACTGTCCGATCTGTGGAATGGCGCTGGAACCCATGGGCATCGATCTGGCGGATCAGGGGCCCAATCCGGAACTGGTCGATTTCACGCGTCGTTTCTGGATCGGTGCACTCCTGACGCTGCCGGTCTTCCTGCTGGCAATGGGGCCGATGATCGGTCTTGGTTTTTTCCGCTCCTGGGTTGGCGAGGCTGCGGCTGGCTGGGTCGAGCTGCTGCTGGCGACCCCCGTGGTGGTTTGGGCAGGGCGACCTTTCTTCGAACGCGGCGTGAAATCGATCATCAGCGGAAATCTCAACATGTTCACCCTCATCGCGATGGGGGTTGGCGCTGCCTACATTTTCAGCCTTGTGGCGGTGATTGCCCCGGGTGTGTTCCCGGAAGCATTCAGGCATGGTGATGGCCATGTGGCGGTCTATTTCGAGGCCGCAGCCGTGATCATCGTGCTGGTCCTGCTGGGGCAGCTGATGGAGTTGCAGGCGCGCGAGAAAACCGGCTCCGCAATCAGGGCGCTGCTGGACCTGGCGCCGAAAACCGCTCTCAGGCTGAACGAGGATGGCTCAGAGGAAGAGGTTGCGCTGGATGCGCTGAAAGCCGGTGACCGCCTGCGGGTGCGGCCTGGGGAGAAAGTGCCCGTTGATGGTGTAGTTGTTTCCGGTCATTCCTCCATCGACGAGTCGATGATCACGGGTGAGCCGGTGCCGGTCGAGAAAGCCGAGGGCGACCCGGTGACCGGAGCGACCATCAACGGGACCGGTAGTCTCGTCATTGAAGCCCGACGTGTCGGGCAGGATACAACCCTGAACCAGATCGTTGAAATGGTGGCCAATGCCCAGCGCAGCCGTGCGCCCATCCAGAAATTCGCCGATCTTGCGTCCGGGCGCTTCGTACCGGCCGTCATCGCGATCGCTGCTCTGGCTTTCATCGCCTGGTCGACCTGGGGGCCGGAACCCTCATCCGCCTACGGGCTGATTGCGGCTGTTTCCGTGCTGATCATCGCCTGTCCGTGCGCGCTGGGACTGGCGACGCCGATG
>JAYZXG010000310.1:0-3066 GCA_036141435.1 Pseudomonadota bacterium
TTCGGCCCAGGTGGCCGGCTTCTCCCAATTGCTGCGCGGGGATCCCGACCTGCAGAACGGGTACAACTATGACAGCGTGCTGGCCGGGGTCGATGGAGCGGGTGGCCAGGATGCCTATGGCTATCGCAGCCAGTTTTCCGAACTGGTGGAGATCGCCCGCTATCTCGCCTGGCAGGAGGACCTCAAGGTCAATTAGAGCCGGGCATTACAAAATGGGCACTTGCACCTCTCCTCTCGGTGACGGACACTCCTGTCCACATAGTGTTGGAGGTGCAAATGCCTATTCGTGACTGGGCAGTATCAACCGGCAGCCTGACTGCCATTCTCGTGACCAGCGCGCTTCTTCCCGTCAGTGGGGCCCATGCCCAGGAAGACGCGATCGCCCAGTGCCGCAGTGCCGCGTCGAGTGAGGCGCGTATCGCGTGTCTGGAAGACGCCCTGCGTGACAATACCCGGGAAGATGCCGTCGAGACTCCGCAAGCCACGGAGACCCGGCCGCGGCGCGGCTTGCGTCTTCCCGGATTGCCCTTTGGCAATCGGGAGGCCGGCGATACAGGTGAAATCGTTGTGGCACAGCCCGACACGACACCACCATCGGTGGACGGTCTCGGGGCCGAACAGGTCAATGCCCGCCGGAGCAATCGCCGGTCTGTACAGGTGGCTGCGGCCGAGGCGGACCGCGTCGACAGCGCCATCGCCGCCTTCGACATCATTCCCTATGAGCGACTGGAAATTACCCTCGCAAACGGACAGGTGTGGCGCCAGATCTCGGCCGACAATCAGCGTGTCGCCAATCGCATGCGCCAGAACCGTGACTACACCGCGAGCATCCAGGAAGGCCGACTTGGGGGCTATCAGCTGCGCATCAACGAGCTTTCGCGCATCATCCGTGTCGAACGTATCCGCTAGGCGGTTGAGATCACCCGACATGGCCGGGCAATAAAGAAGGGGCGGCGCTCAGGTGATCGCCGCCCCTCTTGCATGGGTGACCGCCTAGAAGCGACGGGTGATGGATGCAAAGGCGCGGCGACCGATGAGGTCATAGCCGGACTGGACAACCATGTTCATGCGAGCGGGGCCTTCGCCCTGGTCGATGAGCGGCGGCTGCTCGTCGGTGATGTTGTTCACACCGGCCGAGAAACTCCACATGTCTGCATCGTAGGACAGGGACAGGTCATGCGTCATGTAGCTGTCGACGAAGTCGACATCGCGACACTGACCGGCATAACCCAGCTGCTCGCACGCCGTCCGCGGCACAGCGCGGGTCAGGTCGGTCTGGACCAGGGCGTCAGAGTTCTCCTGCTGACCTTCACCCTGATAGCGTGTCCGCCAGCGCGCAGCCCAATTGCCGCGGGTTGCGGTCGCCGAGAACTGCCACAGCCATTCCGGCGATGCGATGCGTCCGATCAGGTCTTCCTCGATGGAGTTCGGATCGCTCGGGTCCTGGTTCCGCAGCTGCTCGAGATACTGGGCAGCATTGAACGAGAGCACGAGATCGGTCTGATCATCGACAAAGGACAACGGCATGCTGGCGCGGACATTGTAGTCGATGCCCGTGGACGTCAGCTGGCCGATATTGATGAAGGAGGCATCGACCAGGGCAACT
This sequence comes from Pseudomonadota bacterium, assembly GCA_036141435.1. GTDB lineage: Bacteria > Pseudomonadota > Alphaproteobacteria > Caulobacterales > Maricaulaceae > Maricaulis. Next base: position 1,607 of record JAYZXG010000310.1, read on the forward strand.
GTCGCCGTGGTCGGGTCGCCGGTGTTACGCGTGATACGCGCACAGGACGGATCGGCCAGGTTCGGCTGGTTGCCATAGCAGTTCGCCAGGATCGTCGCCGCGTTGGATTCCTCCAGCGTGTCCTCGATCTGGATATCGAAATAGGTGACGGAGACGTCGAGATCGATATCGTTGGCGAAGCTGTGCTGGAAGACACCGCCGAAGGTCAGGGATTCTGACGTTTCCGCCGTGGCATTCGGGTTACCACCGGTTGATGTGGTGATACCCGTGGTGGCCAGCAGGCCCAGCGCGGTCGGATCCGCCCCGGCCGCGACACAGTTGTCGAGGATGAGCTGGGAACGGGTCTCGCCGTTCGGATCGTAAACGCCGCCATTATTGGCCGTGGCAGGGACCAGGCACGGGTCATTGGCACCGGAGATGGTGCCCGTGGCGCCCGCCAGGAATTGCTCACGCAGGTTCGGCGCACGGAAGGAGGTGCCGTAGGTCGAACGCAGGCGGAAGCTGTCGGTGACCTGCCAGTCGAACTTGCCGCTGTAGGTCATGTGCGCACCGAAGGTCTCGTGCTCGGTGAAACGACCGGACAGCGAGAACAGCAGGTTGTCCGTGATCGGCAGCTCGGTCTCTGCGAAGAGCTCGTAGAGAGAGGTGCGGCCGATGGTCGGGCGTTCCGTATCCGGGATCTCCGATGCGGCCGTACCCAGGACACGGCTGACATCATTGATGGAGTTGATGCGCTGCTCGCGGAATTCCATACCGAGAACGAGGCCGACCGTGCCAGCCGGCATTTCAAAGACGTCGCCAGTGAAGATCGCCTGGGCGTGCACCTGTTCCATCTCGGTGATGTTGATGGCCTGGCCGAACAGGAAATCGGTTTCCTCCTGCGTCGCGAAATTGCGATCGCCGCCGAGCACGGTGAACAGGCTCGGGTTGAAGAAATCGATCGCCGGGCAGTTCGTCGGCGTCAGGAAGCCGAAGCTGGTCGCATTGCGATCCAGTCCACAGATCGGATTACCGCTGGCGTCCAGGCGCAGCGTGTCCAGCGCTTCGCGGATACCGTCCTCGCGCATGATCGGCTGGGAGGCCGTGCCGTAGGACCGGTCATAGGCCAGCGAGACGTCGTAAACCCAGTTGCGGTCCATCAGGAAGGGCAGGTCGCCTTCCATGCCGCCGACGAAGCGGAACACGTCGACATCGGACTTGCGTCGCTGGGACAGGCCCTCGAGCGAGTAGACCGGCAGCGCGTCCGCATCGAACGGGTTGAGCGGGTTGTCGAACAACTGCAGGGAACCATCCGGATTGACCAGTAGATTGCCATTGGCGTCTTCCAGCGGGATCAGTGCCGGAACGCCCGGGAAGACCTGCTCGTCGGTGAAGCGGCCGACAGAGTTGCGGGTCGCGTAGGACGCCTCGAAATAGATCGTGTCACGTTCGAAGAAGTTCACGTCATAGAAGCCGGAGGC
>JAYZXG010000311.1:0-7762 GCA_036141435.1 Pseudomonadota bacterium
TCTCGCAGTCTGGGCGCGAATGTCCGGCTGACCGGCGCCACGAGCTCATTCTTGAGCGTCAGCTGCGCACGCCCCTGGCTGCGCTCGACCTTGAGCACAGCATCCTTGGCAACCCACCAGGAACGATGCGTTTGCTCCCCAGCGGCGTCCGGCAGCGCCGCGATCGCATCGCGCAAGCGCATCAGGATCAGGGCATTTCCCGCCTCGCAGTGCACACGCAGATAATGATCTTCGGATTCCAGCGCGAGGATGGGCGAACTGCGCAGTCCCGGCGGCAATTGATCCAGCAGTGCAGGTGAAGCCGTCTGGGGTTCGACGCTGTCGGCATGCCGCTCGCTGGTTCGGCTGGAAAGCCAGCCAATCACACTCACACCGATCGAGATCACCCAGACAAAGCCGAACACGACAGGTATGGCCTGCAGGGGAAAGCCCGGCCCCCAGACGCTTTGCACAAGCAGGACTCCGATCGTCACGGGCACGCTGACAGACAGCGACAGGCACAGGAGGTAGGCCCAGACCGGAATTTCAGGCGCCCAGCGCGCGATCATCGGCTGGATCACCGCAGCCGACCCCCAGCCCACAGCCATCAAACCGGTCCAGTAGATATAGCGCAGCCAGATTGACAGGCGGTCTGTGTCGTAGGGCGCCAGCACGGTCATGAACGCACCAATGGCGATGACCGAGATCACCTCTGAACGATATTTCTGCAACCAGTTCATGTGCCACTCACGATGCGTGAACCGACATCTAGCGCGTTTCACGAAGCGAGGCAGCCCCCTCACGCAATTGCGCTCGCAGGCCGCCAGAACTTGCGGCACTCCAATCCCAGATCCCGGCGGATCACCACAAGAGATTGGAGTAAAATCATGAAAAACATCACCACCGCGCTGTTCGCTCTTGGCCTCCTCACCGCCTCAAACAGCCCGGCTCTCGCAGATGATGCAGAGCTGGTTCTGACCGTGTCATCCATCACCAACCACCAGGGCACCCTGATGGTCGCGGTCTTTGACAGCGAAGAGGCGTGGAATGGCGGCGCGCCGGTTGCCGGCGCCCGCCTCGATGTGAACACCTACACCGCGTCTGCATCACTGGGCACCTTGCCGCTCGGTGACTATGCCATTCGCCTGTTTCACGACGTCAACGGCAATGGCGAGCTGGATACCAATCTGATGGGCATCCCCAGCGAGCCCTTCGCTTTTTCGAACAATGCGCGGGGCAGTTTCGGTCCGGCATCCTGGACCGATGCCGTGTTCGAGCTGACCACCGACTCTGCCGCCCACACCGTGCGCCTGGACTAGGAGGAACGCTGATGTCTCCCAATCGTCGCGACGCCCTCAAGCTGATGCTGGCCGGTTCCAGCATGGCGGGCCTGACCTCGCCTCTCTTCGCCCAGTCGGTCGACCCGGTGTACGCAGCCTACGAGGCCGCCAGTGCACGTGACCCCTGGACGCTCATCACCCGGGACGCACCGGCAGCAGGCTTTGACAGCACCGCCCACCTGCTTCACGGCACGACGCCCGAAGGGCTCCGGGGGACACTGTTTCGCAACGGCCCAGGACGGTTCAGCCGCCAGGAGTGGCGCTACCGCCACTGGTTCGATGGCGATGGCTTTATCCAGTCCTGGACCATTGATGACGACGGCGTCCGGCATCGCGGCCGTTTCGTCCAGACCGACAAATGGCGCAATGAAGAGGCTGCGGGCCGCTTCCTCGTGCCGGCGCTGGGATCTGTTCCACCCAATCCGGGCGGCCTGACGGGTCCTGACGACATGAATGTCGCCAATACCTCCGTGATGATGCTGGGTGATGAACTCCTGGCCCTCTGGGAAGGCGGTTCAGCCTGGTCGCTCGACCCCGACACGCTGGCCAGCAATGGCGCCCGGCGGTGGGGTCAGGGGCTGGACGGCGTCCCCTTCTCGGCCCATCCGAAACGCGAACCCGGCTCCGGCATCATCTGGAATTTCGGACAGGACGCGATGAATGACCGCATCATCGTGTGGAAGATCTCGCCCGAAGGTGAACTGCTCCAGGCCGGGCTGGTGACAGGCATTCCGGGAGGCATGATCCATGACTTCGTGATCACGGAACGCTCACTGGTCTTCCTGGTCGGCAGTTTCCGCTTTGACCAGATGCGCATGCCCTTTATCGACAGCTTCAGCTTCCGGCCGGATGTGCCCATGGTCGCAGTCGCCATCGACAAGGACGACTGGTCACAAAAACGCGTTTGGGAAATGGAGCCGGGCTTCCTGTTTCACTTCGGGGCTGCGTGGGAAGAGGCCGACGGAACCATTCGCCTGGATGCAGCCCTGTCACAGGATGCCCGCTTCGCGGACGGAGGCGCCTATGCCGTCATGCGCGGAGAACCAGTGGCCGAAAGCGACAGCCAGACCCGCCATAGCCTGGTGACCCTTCGCAATGGCCGCCCTCCGGAAGTTCAGGTTTTCAGTGAAAACTTCGCGGAATTCCCGCAGGTCGACATGCGGTTTACCGGGCGCCATCGTAGCCGCACCTGGACGATCGCCTGGCGCCCGGAGCAGGTCCGCAGCGCCACGCGCATCGAGAGCCGTGACCTGCATACCGGCCAACTCGACAGCTATGATCATGGCTCCGGCATCTATGTCGAGGAACCTCTCTTCATCCCGGCTCCCGACAGCCGCAACGAGGGCGAGGGATGGATCATCCATACGGCACTGAACAGCCGTGAGCGCCGGACCGAGCTGCACGCCTTCAACGCGTTGGCGCTGTCCGATGGACCGGTCGCCTCGTGGCGGCTCGACCACGCCGCACCGTTCGGCTTCCATGGATGCTGGCGGCAGGCCTAGGGAGCGCGTCATGAATATCGAAGTTTTTCTCGCCACGCCGCTGGTCATCCAGGTCCACGCCCTCGCGGCCCTCGCGGCTCTGGCGATCGGACTGGTGCAGTTCTTCGGCCCCAAGGGAAGCCTGCCGCATCGAACGCTGGGCTTCGCCTTTGTCATCTTAATGGTGGTTGCTGCCACCACGGCGATTTTCATCCGCCAGCTCAATGATGGTGGTTTTTCCCCCATCCACCTCTTTGTTCCACTGACCTTTGCCGGATTGTACGGCCTGGTTCGCCACGCCATGGCGAGACGCGGGGAAAAACACGGCAAGAACGCAAACGGACTGCTGTTTGGCGCCCTGCTGATCCCCGGCGTCCTCGCCTTCATCCCGGGTCGGTTGATGTGGGCCGTGATCGCCGGTTGATCTCATCCCCCGGAGGTTGCAAGCTCGATGGCAACCGCCCGGGGGATTTCATGACACGTTTTCTTTGCCTGCTTGCCCTTGTTTGCACATCGGCTGCTGCACAGGCCCAGGCACCACGCGATGTCCTGCTCAATATCTGCAATGACACCCGTTTTGCCGTGGCGTCGGCAGCGGCCTACCGCACATCTCCGCAGTCCGGCCAGACCTTGCGGGCCTGGTTCATGGTGCAGCCGGGCGAATGTCTTGAGGGCGCCCTCAACGGTGTTGCCGGGGATACGCTGGACCTGCACGTCATGTCTGGCAGTTTCCGGTGGCCGGCCACGAGCGGTGACAGCGCGTTCTGCGTCCCCGCAGCGGGCGGGCTGCAATTTGCCTCCTTCCCGCCCTGCGGCGGAGGCTTGCAAGCCCGCAATTTCCGCACCCACACCATTGAGCAGACCAGCCGTCGCGGCGCGGGTGGACGCCGGCTCGGCCGGGTCTCCTGGCGCATCTCCTGCAATGACCTCAGCGCTGAGGATGCCGCACTCTGCTTGCAGGCGCCTCGGGATGAACGCGGCCTCGCGCAGCTGGTCCGCACGCTCGAAGTCTGCAATAGCGGCCGCCGCAGTGTGGAGGTCCTGGCACTGATCCCGCGCCCTGATGACACCTATGACGCTGGCGAGCCCCACACCCTGGCCGCTGGTACGTGTGCGCCGGTCTATCGCGGGTTTCCGCCGCAGCACCAGCTGCTCGCCGCCGCCACCTACGCGCGCGGTCGCAACAGCTTCGAGCCCCTGTGCTGGTTTACTGACAGCAATTCGGTCATCACCTCGCCGGACGGCACCTGCCCGTCCAGTGCGCGCGCCCTCACGGCGCGCCTGGCCGCGTTCGGCGAGTTCACCGATGCTTACACAGTGTATTTCGACGGCAATTGAGTGCGTTTCAACGCCGCAAAACATCCATGTAATCCGCGACCTCACGCGCATCTGACGCCCCGCTGACGCTTGATAACGCGATGGTGACGCAGCGTCGGGGTGACGTTACTGGAAATTCATCTTGGGGTCGGCCTATTAGATCGGTGTCAGGTCGGGCCCCTGTCCCCCGCTCGACCTCTCAACAAGGAGACACTGAGAGATGAAAACCGAAACCAAACTCGCCGCCGTCGCGTCTACCGCCCTGGCCCTCTCCCTGGCATCTGCCGCTGCCCACGCAGCGACCACCTCTGCCGAGGAAATGGAACAGTGCTATGGCGTTTCACTGGCGGGTGAAAATGATTGTGCTGCAGGCCCGGGTACGTCCTGCGCAGGCACTTCGACCGAGGATTACCAGGGCAATGCCTGGACCTATGTCCCGGAAGGCACCTGCGAGAGCATTCAGACCCCCTACGGTACGGGCTCTCTCGAGCCGGTTGAGCGTCCGTAACGTGTCTCAGCCCTGGCGCGCATCCCCCCATCGCGCCAGGGTCCCTGCCTGATGCAAAGACTTCCCGACACCGCCGGACTGGGCCTCAAGCCCGAGCATTTCAGGCAAGCCCTGGACTGCGCCGAGGACGGAATCTGGTTCGAAGTCCATCCCGAGAATTATATGGCCGATGGCGGCCCGCGACTGGAATGGCTGGATGCATTTGCAGACCGCTATCCGCTCTCGCTGCACGGCGTCGGCATGTCGCTTGGCGGCATGGATGCGCCGGATCGCGAGCACCTGAAACGCTGGAAACAGCTCATCATGCGGTACCGGCCCGCCGCGATTTCCGAACATCTCGCCTGGACCAGTCACCAGGGCACACACTTCAATGACCTGCTGCCCGTCCCGGCGACCCGGGCGGCACTCGAGCGCTTCGTCGAGCATGTGAACATCATGCAGGACACGCTGGAGCGGCAGGTCCTGATCGAGAATCCATCGGTTTACGTCGCCCTGAAATCGGACATGACGGAAATCGACTTCCTGCACGAAACCGTCGCCAGAACCGGTTGCGGCCTGTTGCTGGACGTCAACAACGTCCATGTTAGCTGCCACAATCTGGGGCTCGACCCGATCGCCTATCTGGATGCCTTTCCTCACGCCGCCGTGGGCGAGATCCATATCGCGGGACATGAGGCCGACGCGGCCCTGGGTGGCGAATTGCTGATCGATACGCATGGCGCGCCGATCGTCGAGACGGTCTGGTCATTACTCGACTATGCTCTCGCGCTTACCGGCCCGCGCCCGGTATTGATCGAACGCGACACCAATGTCCCGGCCTTTGACGAGCTGCGGACGGATCGCCTGCGCGCGCAGGCCTGTATCGATGCCGCCCCCGCACGGGATGCTGCCCATGCCGGCTGACCTCAACCAGGCATTCGCGGACACCCTGCTGGGACGAGGCGACCAGGATTTGCTGGCGCATCTCGTCGACCCCGGCCAGGCGCGACGCCTCAACGTTTATCGTAACAATGTCACCCGAGCGGCCATCGAGGCCCTGCGAGCCGCCTACCCGGCGGTCAACCAGATCACGGGTGCCAACTTCTTCTCGCCCATGGCGCGGCAATACTGGCTGGACCATCCGCCTGCGAACGCCTCGCTGACCCTCTACGGTCGAGATTTTGCCAGTCATGTCGCGGGATATGAACCGGCGCGCACGCTGCCCTATCTCCCGGCAATCGCGAAACTGGACCGCGCGTGGCTGGAAGCCCATCACGCTACCAATGCGCCCGTGCTCAGTGCCGCCGCGATTGCCCAGCTCCCGCCTGATAGCCTGCCCGCCCTCGCGCCGGGTGTGGCCGCCAGTGTCAGGCTTTTGAGTCTGGACTTTGCAGTACACGCGGTCTGGCAGGCCAATCGCCAGGCTGCGCCCGCGCCCCAGCCCCGGATCGACGACGGTCCACAACAGGTTCTGGTCTGGCGTCACCAGGGCGTCGTTCAGTCCACCGCGCTTTCACCCGGTCACTTCGCTTTCCTGGATCGAATCCAACACGGGGCATCCCTCCAGACTGCCGTCGAAGCAGCAACGACTATCGATCCCGCCGGCATTGATCCGGCCCAGTTTTTCTCCCACGGTCTCGGCAGCGGCGTCTTCGCCGCAGGCCGCTAAGAAGAGAGCCAACGCATGTCCAATGTCCTCGCTCGGGCCCACAGCCTGTATGTCAGCGTTTTCAACGCGATCGAGAAATTCCTGGGTGGCGACCTGCTTGCACTGCTGGCGCGCCTCACCCTGGCGGGCGTGTTCTGGCGCTCACTCCTGACCAAGGTCGAAACGGTCAAACTGTTCAAATACACGGAGTATATCAACGACTTCCCGGTTGAACGCGCCCATGTTCGCCTGCCAGCCTTCCCCCTCGAGATTCGCCCGGCGACCTATCATCAGTTCAACGGGGATTTTGCCCTGCCGCTGCTGTCAGGCGAGATTGCAGCCCTGTTGGCAACCCTCGGTGAATTCATCCTGCCCCTGTTGCTTCTCTTCGGCGTTCTGACCCGTTTCGCCGCAGCGGGATTGCTGGTGATGACGCTGGTCATCCAGGTCTTCGTCTATCCCGACGCCTGGTGGGGAACCCATGCCCTGTGGGCCGTGATGTGTCTCTATCTCATGTCCAGGGGGCCGGGACGGTTGTCTCTCGACCACATGTTCGGAAATAGATTCGCGTCATAGGTTTAAGCGGTTGCGCCTCTCAGCCCGAGGCGCCATTTTGCTCCGTACGGATGGGGATCCGGGGGGGTGAAGATGAACAAGGTCTCGGTCGTGAAGACCCAGATTTCAAGCAAACCTGAGCGTTTCATGCCGGACTGGGTCCTCGGACTCATCGTTCGCCTGTCCATCGTTCCGGGCTTGTGGAGCTGGGGCCGGGCCAATGCCGGTGATGACTGGCTGGACGTGTCTCCCGAGATCATTTCCGCGGTCGGCTACTGGCAAATTCCGCTCCTGCCCGACGCCCTGGTCGCCCAGCTTGCTGTCTGGGGCGCGCATCTCGCAGCGCTGACCCTGCTGCTTGGCTTCCTGAGCCGGATTGTCGGCTTCATCCTGATCCTTGCGGGCGGTGTCTACATGTTGTGGGTCGCACCGGACGCCTGGCAATCCGCGATCGTGTTCGAGGCGGTCGCCTTTTATCTCTTTGCCCGTGGCAGCGGCGCCCTGTCCATCGACGGCGCCCTGGCTGCGACCGCTCGCTAACGCGCGCTCGGCGAGCGCTGAATCGGATTTGCGACTTACTGTTTTTCAACCTATGCCGGTAAAGGCTATGTCTTAGCCCCTCACGCTTGGTCAGGAGAGCGTCGGCCGCATGTCGCCCGATCTCAAACAGAAACTCAAAAAGGCCCTCGCCGGCAAAGCGGCCGTCGAGATGGGTCAATTCCAGTTCGTGAACCTGGACGAGATCCGTTCCCAGGCCGGGGATGAGTGGCCGGAAATCCGTGACAAGACGTATGAGGTCTCCGGCCATTTCATTGAAAAGCGCCTCGCCGATGACGACGTGCTCATTCGCTGCCAGGGCGGGTTCCTGATCATGTTCTCGCAGATGGGCGGGGTCGAGGCCGAAGCTCATGTCGAGGAAATCAACGATGAGCTGAACGAGTTTTTCCTAGGAGAG
>JAYZXG010000312.1:0-3478 GCA_036141435.1 Pseudomonadota bacterium
GATAACGTCCGGATAAAGCGTGCCCTGGGCGAGGAAATCCGCGCCACCGGCTTCCTTTGCCTTGGCGTCGAACACATCGATGAACAGCTTGCCGATCGTCTTGCGCTTGACTTCGGGGTCGTCCACGCCGGCCAGGGCGTCGAGGAAGAGCGCCTCCTCGTCGGCATGGATCAGCGGGATGTTGTAGTGCTCCTTGAACAGGGAGACGACCTGGTCGGCTTCGCCCTGGCGCATCAGGCCCGTGTCCACGAATACACAGGTCAGCTGATCACCGATGGCTTCGTGCAGCAGCACGGCCACGACCGAGCTGTCGACACCGCCGGACAGGCCACAGATCACACGCTTGTCACCGACCTGGGCGCGGACCTTGGCGATGGCTTCATCCTTGAAGCTGGCCATGGACCAGTCGCCGGCAAAGCCGGCGATCTTGTGCGTGAAATTCTTCAGCAGTTCGGCACCGCGCGGCGTGTGCACGACTTCCGGGTGGAATTGCACGCCGTAGAATTTGCGCGCCTCGTCCGCGATCGCCGCATAAGGCGCATTGCCGGAGGTGGCGATGACTTCAAACCCGTCCGGAATGGCCGAGACACGGTCACCATGGCTCATCCAGACCCGTTCCTCGTGACCGACGCCGCCGAGCCCCTCAAACAGCGGGCTGTCCGCCTTGATGGTGATATCAGCCCGGCCGAACTCGCGTTCGTCGGAGGCTTCAACCGCGCCGCCCAGCTGGGCGCACATGGTCTGCTCGCCGTAACAAATGCCCAGCACCGGCAGACCGCGTGTGAACACGCTTTCGTCTGCGCGCGGGGAATTGTCCCAGTGTGTGGAATGCGGAGACCCCGACAGGATGATCGCCTTGGGATCATAACTGTCGATGAAGGCCGCATCGGCGCGATTATAGGGGTGAACTTCGCAGTAGACGCCGCTCTCGCGGACACGTCGGGCGATCAGCTGGGTGACCTGGCTGCCGAAGTCGATGATGAGGAGTTTTTCGTGGGTTTCAGTCGTCATGGCGAGCCGATAGCGCGAGTCAGATCGAATTTCCAGTAGGGAATCGCCGCATATCGACATGGCAGATTTGCCGAGATGCTCTAAATTGCGGATCGCAAAGTGAACTTGCCGTTGGAGACTTACATGCGCGTGCTCATTCCTGCCCTTGCCGGCCTGTCCGTCCTTGCGGCCTGTTCGCAGACACAGACGCCGGAAACCCCGGCTGACTGGACCGTGATCGAAGCGGAGTCGATGCTGACCTTTGACAGCGTCAAGAACGGCGATATCGACGAAACGCACGAGATCTCCGGCATCACGGGACAAGCCGATGCCAATGGCGCGATCCGCATCGCGCTCGCCATGGACAGCGTTGAAAGCTATATCGACATTCGCAATGAGCGCATGCGCGAGCACCTCTTCCAGACGGCTGAGCATCCGATCGCTGTTGTCAGTGCGGACTATGAGCTGGCCATGCTGGAAGACCTGGAGATCGGCGCATCGCGCGATATCGAGCTGCCCTTCAGCCTGAGCCTGCGCGGTATTCCGCTCGACCTCGTCGCGCAGGTCCGCGTGACTCGCCTGGAGACGGATCGTGTGCAGGTGGAAAGCACAGCACCCGTTGAGGTCCATGCCCTGGCGCTGGATCTGATGGACGGGATCGACACGCTGCAGGAACTGGCGGGACTGGACAGTATCGCACGCCAGGTGCCGGTCAGCTTCGTCATCGCCTTTGAACGCGGTTAAGCGCGCACCGGCTTGCCCTCGCGCTCGAAGCACGCAACACCATGGCGGTCAGACAATAGGTTCAGCGTGAAATCCATAGTGGAACTCCAGGCCCTGCGTGGCCTCGCCGTCTTGATGGTCGTGCTTGGCCATGTGCACCAGTCGCAGGAACGCTTCATGGGGCCGGCGCTGCTGTCCGATTTCGCCTATGTCGGCTTTGCGGGCGTGGACATGTTCTTCGTCATTTCCGGCTTCATCATCCACTATCTCTATCGCCAGGCGGATGGGCCAGACGCCAGCTATTTCCTCAAGCGGTTGAACCGGATCTATCCGCTGTACTGGCTCTATAGCGCGCTGACCCTGCTGGCCTTCCTGGTGATGGGAAACAGTTTTGCCGAGATCAACGCGGAACAGGACCTTCTCGGCTCCTTTGCGCTGGTCCCGCTCAACCAGGCCCAGCTGCTTCCGGTCGGCTGGACACTGGTGCACGAGCTGTATTTCTACCTCGTCTACGGGCTTGTCCTGTTGGCACCGGCGCGCTGGCGACTGGTCCTGCTGGGTCTCTGGGGGCTTGTCACGCTCGCGTCGATCGGGCTGGGCCGAGGCGGCTGGTCGCCCTGGGCGACCCTAGTCTTGAGCCCCTTCAACCTGCTTTTCCTGACCGGCGTCTTGCTGGCGGAATATTTCGGTACGGCACAGCGCTACAAGGCGGTGGCCGCGATCCTTGCCCTTGGCGGCCTCGTGCTGGGCGCCTGGTACACGCAACGCTACGGGCTGGCGGGGCTAAACGACCCGACCCACCGCATTCCCGTGTTCGCGCCGGTCGCAATCGGCACGGTCTGGGCGATCCTCGCGTACAAGCCGCGCCTGCCCGATCTTGCGAGCAAGCTGGGAGACTGGTCCTACTCGATCTATCTGAGCCACCTGCTCGTCATCACCGCCATTGCAGTGATTGGCGCGCCGGTCCTGAACAGTCTGCCGATGACCGGGCTACTGGCCTATCTGGTCCTGCTGCCCGCGATCATCCTGTTCGGTGCGCTCAGCTTCCAGCTGGTGGAAACGCCGCTGCTGAAGCTCGGCCGCCGCGTGATCGCGACACTGTCGGGACGCTAGGCCTCGCGCTCGAGCACGCAGATGTAAAAGCCGTCAGTGTCCGTCCGCCCGGGCGAGAGCTGGAGTGCGCCGAGATCGGTCTCGCACGCTTTCAGCGTGTCCGTGGCGTCAGCGGCAAGCCCGCCCGAGGACTGGATCACCGCCAGCGCGGAGACCGGCTTGAAAGGCGCTCCTGTGTCCAGGAAAGCCTGAACCCGATCCCCGTTTTCTTCGGGCAATACGGAACAGGTCACATAGACCAGACGGCCGCCGGGTTTCACGTATCGCTGGGCCTTGTTGAGGACGGTGTCCTGTTCGCTCATGCGGCGTTCCAGGGCGGTGGATTTCAGCCGCCATTTGGCATCCGGACGGCGACGCCAGGTGCCGGTTCCGGTACAGGGCGCATCACAAAACACCACATCCATTGCATCAACAAAAGGCTCTAACACCTCGTTTTCCTTGCCATCATGGACCTGAACATTGCGTGTTCCAGCGCGTTTGAGGCGCGGCCAGATGGCACGCAGTCGGCGCCAGTCCAGATCCCAGGCATGCACCTGGCCGGTATTGTTGAGCAGCGCGGACAGGGCCAGCGTCTTGCCGCCGGCGCCGGCGCAGTAATCGAGGATGTTCATGCCCTCTTTGGGCGCCGCCGCAAGCGCAGCAACCTGCGAGC
>JAYZXG010000313.1:0-4220 GCA_036141435.1 Pseudomonadota bacterium
GCATCGCCAAAGGCGGCTTCCAGGAAGGTCCATGCAGCAGAACGTGATCCACCCGCGGTGCTGGCACCGCTTTGGGAAAGATCTGCATAGACGAAGCTGCCGGTTTCAAAGATGCTATCGGCTTCACCAGACATCGAGACAAGAGCGCCGTGACCACCAAAGAGGTTGACGCCCGTGGACGGGTAGAGCGCGGCCCGGGTGACGCCTTCCATCCGGGTGGAGGGAATGTGCGTTCCGGCCGGGTTGAAGCTGTCCGCGACATCAAGGGCGACAGAGTATTCGCTGTCACCTGCACCGGCGTCATTGGTAGAGCTTTCCAGCGCGACCTCGATCAGGCCAAGCTGCGTATACGGCGCAAAAATTCCGGGCGTAATCCAGCCGCCTTCGGCGTCGATCACTGTCGCATCTGCAGGGATGGTGACTTCGGCACCAACGGCGACGATATCACCGTCCCGGAGAAGCACTGTCCCGTTTTCGATGATGCCTGCATTGGTGTTCGTGACGACGCGGCCATTGGTGACCGCATAGGTCTGGGCGAGGGCAGACGTGGCGGTCAGGGCTGAGACCGCGAGCGCAGAGAGAAGATGTTTCATTACTGGTCTCCTTCGCCAGGTTGGCCAAGCATGAAGTCACGGACAGGCTGGGTGGATTCATCCGCCCGGTTATAGGCCATGGCGCCATCGATCCAGACCTGGTCTGCACGGGTGTAGACGCTGTAGGGATTGCCAGACCAGAGCACCACGTCACCGCGTAGCCCCGGTTGCAGGGAACCGGTCTGGTCTTCGATGCCGAGCGCTGTCGCCGGATTGTTGGCCACCCAGGTCCAGGCTTCCGCCTCGGAAATCTCGATGCCGGCCCGACGTCCGTCGGCCAGTGCCTTGGCGATTTCCTGATTGAGACGCTGGATACCGCCGGAATCATCGGAGTGGATCATCGCGCAGGCACCGTTTGCGTGCGACAGCGCGAGATTTTCTCGGATCGAGTCATACGCTTCCATCTTGAACCCGCCCCAGTCGGCCCAGACTGCGACGCAGGCGCCGTTCTCGGCGAGAAGATCGGGGATCTTGTACGCTTCAACCGCGTGGTGGAAGGTGGTGACCTGGTAGTCGAACTCGCGCGCCAGATCCATGATCTGGGCCATCTGGTCCGCCCGATAACAGTGCATCTGCACGAGGACTTCGCCCTCGAGCACACCCATCATGGTGTCCAGCTCGAGGTCGCGGCGAGGCGGGGACGCATCTTCGCCAGCTTCAGCGGCATCCCAGTATTCATGCCATTCGTCACGATAGTCGGAGGCGCGCTGCCAGGCGGCGCGGTATCCGGCCATGTTACCCATGTCTGTCGCGGGTGAACTGCCACGGTTGCCATAGACGCGGGAGGGGTTTTCACCGCAGGCCATTTTCAGTGTGTAAGGGGCGTCCGGGAACTTCATTTCCTGCACGGTGCGCCCGGAGACGTTTCGCAGGGTGACGCCGCGACCACCAAACAGGTTGGCAGAACCCGGCAGGACATGCAGCGTGGTCACACCGCCGGCCAGTGCGGCCTCAAAGCCTGGATCCTGGGGCCATACGGAGTGTTCGGCCCAAACTTCGGCCGTCACGGGTTGGGTCGCCTCGTTACCATCGGAGTGTGCGCCGACACCGGGCGAGGGATAAACCCCCAGATGCGAGTGGATGTCGATTACGCCTGGTGTCACATAACGGCCGGCCGCGTCGATGACTGTCGCGCCTTCCGGAGCATCAAGATCCACGCCGACAGCGGAGATCAGGCCGTTCTCGATCAGGACATCGCCGTCGTCAATCTGACCGCCCAGACCGTCGAAAATCGTGGCGTTCTGGATCAAGGTCGTGCCGCTGGCCATCGGTTCATAGGTTGACGGGTAGGGATCGAGATTGATGCGGGTAACCTCGCCGCCAACCCCGGAACCGGTCTCGCCCGAGCCTGAGCTCGCGGTTCCGCCGCCGCTGCACGCAGCAAGGCAGAACACGGCGGCGAGCCCCGCCGATGCCTTCAGAAAGTTTGATGTCATGATGTAGCCTCTTGATGTTCCCTGAGTCGCGAGTGCGACGGCATTGAACGCAAACAAGAGGGGTGCGTCAATTTCAGTCGGTTACCGTGAGACGTGATTTCAGTTCGGCCAGCCGGCCTGCAGCTGCGGCGGTTTCGTCACAGGACAGCCCCTTGATCAACAGGGTGACGACGATCTCGTCATTATAGGCATTGCCGGACAGGAAGTGCTGCTCCATCCAGATCGTACCGGAGGGTTCAAATCCGCGCTCTCGCAGCCATGCCAGGTCATGCTCCTCGGCGACGATGCTGGCCGGAACGGTTTGGCAAGATGCACCGGGAGAGCGATAATCCGTTACTGGCCAGTCACTTGTCGGAAAACGATCATAGTTGGAAGCGCCAGAGCCATCTGCCACCTGTTCAGCATGCACCATGATGGTTTCATGCTCGGAGACGAAGGCGCTCAATGAAATTTCAAAGGGCACGTCATTGAAAACGGCGGTCCGGTGGGTGGGTGGAAAAACGGCGTATTGCTGCGGCATGTCGAACCGTGATGCCAGCGTATGCGTGACAACCAGACTGCGGCCCTCGAGCCGTAAATATTCGAATTCAGTCGCGGCTGCGTCCTGTGCGCAGGCCACATTCCAGCCAGCGGCAATGACGGGAAGAAGGGTTTTCGCGACGCGGACGGCGGACATTGGCAGCTCCCATGGATAACAGTCCATGGGGTGATGCCTGCGGTGACCGGATTGGATGCAGGCCTAGATGTCCAGCCCGCTGATTTCCGGCGCATGTTCCTGGATATAGGCGAAGCGCAATTCCGGTTTCTTGCCCATGAGTGTTTCGACCAGGCCTTCCAGGGTTGGCAATTCATTCTCGTCAATCACCACCCGCGCCATGGTTCGCACATTGGGATCCATGGTGGTTTGCTTGAGCTGGGACGGTGTCATCTCGCCAAGACCCTTGAAGCGCCCGATATCGACCTTGGAGCTGCCCTTGAACTCGTCGGCGATGATCTGGTCCTTGTGGGCATCATCCCGGGCATAGAAGGTCGTCGAGCCCTGGGTCACGCGATAGAGCGGCGGCTGGGCCAGGAAAAGACGGCCGGCATGGATCAGTTCCGGCATCGAGCGGTAGAAGAAGGTGATCAGCAGGGCGGCAATATGCGCACCGTCGACATCGGCGTCCGTCATGATGACGACGCGCTCATAGCGCAGGTCTTCCAGGTTGAAGCGGCTGCCGGTCTGGCATCCCAGCGCTTGCAGCAAGTCGTTGATTTCCTGGTTCGCGGCGATCTTGTCAGCGGCCGCTGACGCGACGTTGAGGATCTTGCCGCGCAAGGGCAGGATCGCTTGTGTTTCACGGTTGCGGGCCTGTTTGGCGGAGCCGCCGGCTGAGTCACCCTCAACCAGGAATAGCTCCGTGCCATCGGCATCCGACCGCGAGCAATCGGCCAACTTGCCGGGAAGGCGAAGCTTGCGGGATGCCTTCTGGCGTTTGACCGCCTTTTCCTTGCGACGGCGAACACGGTCTTCCGCCCGCTCGATCGCCCACTCGACCAGCTTGGTCGCTTCCTTGGGCGAACCGGCAAGCCAGTGATCGAACTGGTCCCGGACAGCGGTTTCCACGAGCTTGGCCGCCTCGGGTGTTGCCAGGCGTTCCTTGGTCTGGCCCTGGAATTCCGGATCGCCGATGAAGACGGACACAAGCGCCCCGGCACCGCCGAGAACATCCTCCGCTGTGATCAGCGACGCCTTCTTGGCGTTTGCATGTTCGGCATAGGCCCTTAGCCCCTTGGTCAAGGCGGCGCGCAATCCCTGTTCATGCGAGCCCCCCTGGGGCGTTGGCACGGTATTACAGAAGGATTGACAAAAGCCGTCGGCCTCCGCGCCAAAGCCGTTATTGGACCAGGCGATGGCCCATTCCACACCGCCGGTCCCGTCTTCGCGTTCCACCTTGCCAACAAAGCTCTCGGCCGTGACAAGCGCCCGACCGGCAACGATTTCAGCCAGTCGGTCAGCGAGGCCACCCGGAAAGCACAACAACGCCTCAGCAGGGGTATCGGTTCCCTCCACCAGTTCCGGCGCACAGCGCCACTGGATCTTTACACCGCGGCGCAGGAAAGCCTTGGCCCGGGCCATGGCGTAGACCCGGGCGGGCTTGACCTTCAGCTTGTCACCAAAAATCTCGGAATCCGGCATGAAGCGGATCTT
>JAYZXG010000314.1:0-8476 GCA_036141435.1 Pseudomonadota bacterium
CACCCGATCGACGATTTTCGGCTGTGGGTAATACCCGGTCATACCCCGATAATTTCACATATTTGTCCACAGCTGGCCTGTGTGTGGATAAGCCTGTGTGTGACTTTTCCGGGGATAATTATCCAACAGGTTCTTAGCGTGTTTTTCAACAGGCAAAAGGCCAATAAATACCTGAATTATATCTGTTTACAGGGTTATCAAGGACTCTGGTTTTTCTACCTGGCCCGGGTTGTCCCGTTCAGCGCCCGCGTCTCTGTCTGCGGATAAGCCAGATACCCACGAGATCCACAGCACAACAACAATGATTCCTTTAAATCTATTTATAAGGGGAAGTGAAAACGCCGCATTGAACCTGTGGACGGAGCGTCCTAAAGCACTCGGTATGACCGATGCTGTTTCAAAACCGATCCTCAATGTCCTGAAGGGTGAGACGCTCTCACCGCCTCCCATCTGGATGATGCGCCAGGCTGGCCGTTATCTGGCCGAATACCGGGAGGTTCGCTCCCGGGCCAAGGACTTCATTGATTTCTGCTTCTCGCCGGATCTGGCGTCGGAGGTGACACTTCAGCCGATCCGCCGGTTTGGCTTTGATGCAGCGATCATGTTCGCGGACATCCTGCTGATCCCGATCGCCCTGGGCCGCCGGGTCTGGTTCGTGACAGGCGAAGGACCCAAGCTGGACCCCTTCGACGTCGCCAATTTCCAGGAGCTGGCGGACAAGCGTGATGACAGCGTGCTTGCATCGATTGGTGAGACCTTGCGTCTGACCAAGGCCGAATTGCCGGCGGAAACGACGCTTATCGGCTTTGCAGGCGCACCCTGGACGGTGGCAACCTACATGGTTGAGGGCGGAGGCTCTAAAGACCGGTTCAAGACCCGGGTCGCGGCCTATGACCAGGCCGAGGAATTTGATGCGATGATGGATATCGTCGCCGATGCGACTGCGGACTATCTGGTCATGCAGGCCCATGCCGGTGCGGAAGTCCTGAAAATTTTCGACAGCTGGGCTGAAGGTCTTCCGGAGCCCCTGTTTGATCGGGTCATCATCCGGCCGACCAAGCGCATTGTGGATCGCATTCGCGCGCAAGGCGTTGATCTGCCGATTATCGGCTTTCCCCGCGGCGCCGGTACGCTCTATCCCAAATACGCCCGGGAAACGGGTGTCACGGCGCTGGCGCTCGACACGGCTGTTGATCCCAAGTGGATGCATGCGAACCTGCCGGAGGGTCTGCCGGTTCAGGGCCATCTCGATCCGGCGGTTCTGCGCACCGGTGGTGCGGTCCTGAAGGCCGAGGTGGATCGTCTTGTGGACGCCTGGTCGGACCGGCCCCATATCTTCAACCTGGGCCACGGGATCACGCCTGACGTGCCGGTTGCCCATGTTGAACAATTGATCCGGTCGGTTCGCGACCGCTAACCGGCAGGCGAATTCCATGAAGCTAGCAATTGCGGCCTTTAACCTCGGTGGACCGGACAAGCCGGAAGCCGTGCGACCCTTCCTGCGCAACCTGTTCCGGGATCCGGCCATTATCCAGGCGCCGGGTCCGATCCGTGAAATGCTGGCCTGGCTGATTTCCACGACGCGGGCCAAGTCGGCGCGGGATAACTATGCCAAGATGGGGGGTGGATCACCCCTTGTGCCGGAAACCCAGAAACAACTCGATGCGCTGGAGGCGGAACTGCGGTCCCGTCACGCCGACCTCGAGGTCAAGATCTGGCCGGCCATGCGCTACTGGCATCCTTTCACCGAGGACACGGCCAGGGAAATCGAGGCCTGGCAGCCGGACCGGGTGATCCTGTTGCCGCTCTATCCGCAATTCTCGACGACAACGACGGCCTCCTCGCTTGATGCCTGGACGTCGGCAACGCGCCTGCACGCCGAGACGATATGCTGCTATCCGACAGAAGAGGCGTTCATCGACGCGCATGTCGCGCTGTTGCGGGACACGCTGTCCAACGTTGATGACCTGTCAAACACCCGCGTGCTGTTCTCCGCGCATGGCCTGCCCAAGAAAATTGTCGATCAGGGTGATCCCTATCAATGGCAGGTCGAGCAGACGGTGGCCGCCGTCGTGGAGAAAATGCCAGAGATCACCGATCACGAGATCTGTTATCAGAGCCGCGTCGGTCCGCTGGAATGGATTGGACCGTCTACCGATGACGCTATCGAGCGTGCGGGCAAGGCCTGCAAGAACATCGTTCTGACGCCGATCGCCTTTGTCTCCGAGCATATCGAGACCCTTGTCGAGCTCGACGAGGAATATGCCGAGCTTGCATCCGAACATGGCGTCCCCATGTATTTGCGTGTACCGGCCCTGGGCACTCAGCCCGCATTCATCAAATCCCTCGCCGACATGGTCGATACGCGCCTCAACCAGTCGTTCGGCTTGGCGCCGGACACGCTCTCCCGTATATGTCCACGCGGGTTCGGCAAATGCCGATGTGCGATTTCGGGAAGTCTGGAAGCATGATCCTGGCGGCGTATGACTGGCTGAGAGCCCTGCATATCCTGGCGGTGATCGCCTGGATGGCGGGCCTGCTCTATCTGCCACGCCTCTATGTCTATCACGCACAGGCTGAAGCCGGTGGCGAGTTTGACCAGACTGCCCGCCTGCAGGAACGCCGGCTGCTCAAGCTGATCATGAACCCGGCCATGGTCGCGACCTGGGTCTTTGGTCTGCTTCTGGTGTGGTCCAATGCGGAGCGGGCCGGGGGCTGGGAAATTTTTCTCGACTGGGCCTGGTTTGCCAAATTCGCGCTGATTTCGGCGATGACAGGCATCCACCATGTGTTCGCCGACCGGTTCAAGAAGTTCGAAACTGGCACAAATGACTGGCCGCACAAGCGCTATCGCATTCTCAACGAGATCCCGTTCGTGCTGGCAATCCTGATCGTCCTGATCGCTGTCGTCGCTTTGAAATGACATAACGACAACCGGGCAATGCTTGACCGTTAAGCCAAGGCGTGGCAAGCAGAACGGGACTCTATTAGAGACCTCTCTTTCATTGACAGATTGTGCATCTATCCGAGATGCCAGTGTCAATTCCTGACCAATTCGGGTGTTTAGGCGTTTCCGG
Organism: Pseudomonadota bacterium; assembly: GCA_036141435.1. GTDB lineage: Bacteria > Pseudomonadota > Alphaproteobacteria > Caulobacterales > Maricaulaceae > Maricaulis. The sequence goes on from JAYZXG010000314.1 coordinate 3,078, forward strand.
CACCCTTCTTGCTTCGATTGAACCAACTCCGTCCGGAGCTGGACTCGACCTTCCCTGTAAAGACCCAACATGACCGAAGAAACCGCTCTGCCTGAATCCCTTGCTGGCCTGGAACGCATGACGCTCCAGGATCTCAAGGAAAAGAAGCCGACCGAGCTGCTCGAATTTGCCGAAGCGCTCGAGATCGAGAATGCCTCTTCCCTGCGAAAACAGGGCATGATGTTCGCAATCCTCAAGGCGCTGGCTGAATGTGGCGTGGAAATCCACGGCGGTGGTGTTCTCGAAGTCCTCCAGGACGGGTTCGGCTTCCTGCGTTCTCCGGAATCGAACTATCTCGCCGGACCGGACGACATCTATGTCTCGCCGACACAAATCCGGAAGTTCGGCCTGCGCACAGGTGACACGGTTGTCGGCGAAATCCGCAGCCCGCGTGATGGCGAACGCTATTTTGCATTGCTCAAGGTGAGCTCGATCAATTTCGAGGAACCGGAGCGCGCGCGTCACAAGGTTCACTTTGACAATCTGACACCGCTTTATCCGGACAGCCGCTTCGTGATGGAAACGGTGGATCCGACGGTCAAGGATCGGTCCGGCCGCGTGATTGATATCGTCGCTCCGCTCGGCAAGGGACAGCGTGGCCTGATCGTGGCGCCGCCGCGCACAGGTAAGACGGTCCTGCTCCAGAACATCGCCCACGCGATCGAAAGCAATCACCCGGAAAGCTATCTCATGGTGCTGCTCATCGACGAGCGCCCGGAGGAAGTGACCGACATGCAGCGGACGGTGAAGGGCGAGGTGATTTCCTCGACCTTTGACGAACCGGCAACGCGTCACGTCCAGGTCGCTGAAATGGTGATCGAGAAAGCCAAACGCCTGGTCGAACACGGTCGTGATGTGGTCATCCTGCTGGATTCCATCACGCGCCTTGGCCGCGCCTACAACACTGTGGTGCCCAGCTCGGGCAAGGTCCTGACCGGTGGTGTGGACGCCAATGCGCTCCAGCGTCCTAAACGCTTCTTCGGTGCCGCGCGCAATATCGAGAATGGTGGATCACTGACCATCATCGCAACGGCCCTGATCGAAACCGGTTCCAAGATGGACGAAGTCATCTTCGAGGAATTCAAGGGTACGGGTAACTCCGAGGTCGTGCTCGACCGCAAGGTGGCCGACAAGCGCGTCTTCCCGGCGATTGATATCCTCAAGTCCGGTACACGTAAGGAAGAGCTGCTGGTTGACCGCAACCACCTGCAGAAGATGTACATCCTGCGCCGGATCCTCAATCCGATGGGCGCTCAGGATGCGATCGAATTCCTGCTCGACAAGCTGCGTCAGACCAAGACGAATGACGAGTTCTTCGACTCCATGAACACCTGATCGACCATCCTTTCGGTGATGAAAGAAGCCGCATGATCGTCATGCGGCTTTTTTTGCTTCTGTATTCGCCCGGGATTGGCTTTTCTGTCGGCCAAGAACACACAAGGGGAGACAGATGGTCGACACGACAGGCAAGGACCTCATTCTTTATCACGCACCGCGCACCCGCTCCATTCGATGCCGGTGGCTCCTGGAAGAAATGGGCGTGCCCTACACGTTGAAACAGGCGCCGTATCGCGCCTCGCCAGAAGAAACCGCGGCGTATCTCGATCTGCACCCGCTGGCCAAGATCCCGGCGCTGGAACACGGCGACACGACCATGTTCGAGAGCGTGGCGATCATGCAGTACATCCTCGCGACATTCGGGCCGAGCGAGCTCGAGGTCCGTCCCGGCGAAAAAGACTATGGTCGTTTCCTGCAGTGGCTGCATTTCGGCGAGGGTGGCATGACGCTGCCAGTGACCATGTTGCTCGCTCACACAGCCCTGTTGCCGGAAGAGCATCGCAATCCCGGCATCGCGGCGTGGGCGAAGTCAGAGACGGACAAGCATCTCGCTGCACTGGAGCATAGCGGTATCGCCAATGACAGCTATCTGGTGGCGGATCGTCTTACGGCGGCCGACATTTCGGTGGGCTATATGCTCTACCTGCTCAAGATCATCCGCCAGTTTGGCGACGCACCCGACAGCGTAAAGGCCTATTTCCGCCGTCTCACCGAGCATGAAGGCTGGAAAACCGCCAGCGCTGACTAGTCGACAATGCGTCCGGACAGGGCGCGATGGGCGTCGTCCATATAGCGATCAGATACCGGGATGCGGCTGCCATTGCTCAGCTGGACTTCCCGGATCTTGTCGCCCCTCGCCTTGGCGCCCATGACCTGGTTCGGGTTGACGATGTGAGAGCGGTGGACGCGCACGAAACCGGACTCGGACAGTTTTTCGGTCAGCCCGGCCATGGTTGCACGGTGCAGGACTTCCCGCCCCTCCATCAACAGCGCGATGTAATTGCCCTGGGCCGTGGCGCCCTGGATCTCCTTGACCGGAATGAATTCCACCCCGGTTGTCGACCGCACCGCGATTGCCGGTTCACGTTCCTGGGGAGACGGCGCGTTTTCCGGTCGTGGACGCATCTGTCGGCCGGCCAGATAGGTGAAGAAAAGCAGGAGACCATCCCAAAGCCAGAACCGGACCTGCCAGCTGCTCATAAGCTGGAACGGATTGATATTGTTTATATATCCAAACACAAAGCCATTGAACAAACCGGATATCGGCAGCGCGATGGCAGTTGCTGTCAGGGCGGTGACAAGGCTGGGCAGGAGCGCCTTGTTCACGTCGCGTGCGCCATAGAGATAGACCATGGGCATCATGAACAGCCAGGGCAGGAAGCCCAGCGCCCAATTGGTCAGAAAAAACGTGTAGGGCCGGTCGGATCCAGCTCTGTGTGCATCGATATAATGCGACACGGAGAAGAGGAAAATCAATATAACCCAAATACTTACCGTCGTTACGATCAGGGGTTTGTCGGCCCTGATCCGCGGCAGGTGAGGAATAAGTGTTGAGTCAAAAACCGCCACGATACGTCCCTTCAGATCATTCCCGTACCTGGCCCGAGCCGAGGTAGCTTAGCACATTTGTGCAGGGTGCAAGCGTCTCACGCCAGATGTTGGCGCAGAAACTCCAGGGTACGCGAATTCGCCAGCTCCGCTGCGGCTGCGTTGAAATGCAGTCCACCGGTGCGTGCGAAGGCATGCTCCATGCCGGCATAGTCATGCAGGACAATGTCGTCACGATCATCGAATGCGTCGTGGATCTGCACCTGGGCTGTGGCGGGAACGAACTGGTCCTGTTCGGCGATGTGCAGCATCAGGGGCTGGGCCAGGTCCCGGGCGGCTGCAATATCGTTCTCGATACCGACGCCGTAATAGCCGACACTGGCATCGGCCGAAGTCCGGCAGGCGGTCAGATAAGCCAGGTACCCTCCGAGACAATATCCCATTGCGCCAACCTTGCCGGTGCATTCAGGCCGGTTGCGCAGGGCCTCGATGGAGCGGGCGATATCCCCCATCCCGGCTTCAACATCATAGTCACCGTATAGTTTGAAAGCTTGCTGCAGCTCTGCGTCGCTCTTGTCCGTGATCTGGATGCCGGGTTGGATGCGCCAGAAGAGATCCGGACAGAATGTCACAAAACCGGCCGCAGCGAACTGATCGCAGAGACCGCGCATCACCGCGTTTACACCGAAGATTTCCTGCAGGATGACCAGGCCCGGCCCGGTTCCCGAGGGCGGCAGGGAGAGATAGGCTTTGAATTCTGGCGTGCTGTTGTCGATGACGACGTCTTGACCCGGCATGCAACCCTCCTTTTGATGGTGTCCACGGCAACGTCTTCGAGGTGGTCATGAAGGTCAATATCAATATCGAGTGTTCACCCGAAGAGGCGCGGGCCTTCCTGGGCTTGCCCGATGTCACGCATCTCAACGAGCGACTGACCGAAGAGATGGTGCGCCGCATGGAGGCCAATCTGGAATCCATGGAGCCTGAGGCGCTGATGCGGCAATGGACCACTTTCGGCGGTCAGATGACCGACCAATTCATGTCTTTCATGCGCCAGACCGGCATGGACCCGAACACAAAGTAGACACCCCGTGAAGACGACGATCTATGCCCTTTCCACGCCGCCCGGACGATCCGGTGTGGCGGTGATCCGCTTGTCGGGAGATCGCGTGGGTCTTGTCCTCGACAAGCTCACACGGGGACAGCGACCGCCGCCACGCCTGGCAAGTGTCAGGCGCCTGTCCAACGAGGCCGGCGAGATCTTCGACGAGGCGCTGGTCCTGTATTTCCAGAAGCCCGCCAGTTTTACCGGCGAAGACGTCGCCGAATTACAGGTCCATGGCGGACCGGCCGTGATCGAGGCCGCGCTGGATACGCTGGACGCATTGGGCTGCCTTGTGGCCGAGCCGGGTGAGTTCACGCGTCGTGCGTTCGAGAACGGGCGTCTCGACCTCACCGAAGCGGAGGGGCTGGCGGATCTGATTGATGCCGAGACGGAAGCGCAGCGGCGCCAGGCCCTGTCGCAGATGTCGGGCGCGCTGAAAGAGCTCTATGAGGGTTGGCGCAGCACCCTGATCAATGTGCTCGCCTCCATCGAGGGCGAGATTGATTTTCCGGACGAGGAAGATGTGCCGGATGCGCTCTCGCATCGGGCGCACCTGCCATTGACCGAACTGATCGCATCCATGGGCGAGCACCTTGATGACGACCGACGGGGTGAGCGCATCCGGACCGGGTTTTCCATCGCCTTGATTGGTGCACCCAATGCCGGAAAGTCATCCCTGTTGAACCGGCTGGCCCGGCGTGATGCGGCGATCGTCACCGATATTCCCGGAACGACCCGGGATATCGTGGAGGTTCGCCTGGTCATGGCCGGTTTCCCCGTCATCATTTCCGACACGGCCGGGCTTCGCGAAGCAGTGGATGCAGTCGAGGCGGAGGGTGTTCGCCGGGCGCTTGATCGTGCGGTTGAAGCTGACCTTCGCATCGGCGTGGCAGATGCCCGCTCCGAGGAGGAGTTGCTCGATCTCCAGGAGCGGCTCAAGGATGGTGATCTCCTGGTGCTGAACAAGATGGACCTGGTGGACCGGACGTCTGGCGATGATGATGCCTATGGGCTGAGCGCAAAATCGGGCGACGGGGTCTCCGAGCTTGAGGCGCGGATCGAGGAAATCGTCGTCGAGCGCCTGTCTGCCCGGGAGATGCCGGCTATCAGTCGAAGTCGTCACCGCAAGGCGGTGGAAGAGGCTGTGGACGCCCTGATCCGCGCGCGACTGAAGCTTGCGCAGGCTCCGGAGCTGGCCGGCGAAGATGTGCGGCTGGCCGTCCGTGCCACAGAAGCGCTGACGGGTCGGGTTGACGTCGAGGACATACTCGATCGCGTCTTCTCGCAATTCTGTATCGGCAAGTAAGATCCCTGACACGATGTTTCACGTGAAACACTGAGGCGCTGCTCGACTCCGCGCCCCGGACGC
>JAYZXG010000315.1:0-3478 GCA_036141435.1 Pseudomonadota bacterium
GAGCCGGCCGGCGTCCGGACCGGCTCTGCCGCCGTTTTGTGGACAACCAGCTCGTCCACGGCCAGCGCCTCGCCCTGCATCCCGGCCGAGACGAAATACAGCGCGTCGACGCGCGGCCAGACATCAATGCCGAGCACGGACAGCAAGGGCGCCAGGCCCTCGCGGGCACTGGCCAGCCCCCGCAGGGCAAAGCCGGTCACAAGCTCAAGCACGCCGTCGGTGCGAACCGCATCCAGACCGGCCTCGTGGCAGATATCGGTGATGATGTCGCGCGCCGGCACGGCCCCAACCCGACCGTTCAACCAATGCCCGCGCTGCCAGTTCTCGCCATCTGACCAGACCTCCCCGCGGGCGGGAAAATCGGGAAAGGGGCGTGCGTCATAGGCCCAGACATGCACCCAGTCGGGCTCCACCATCGGGCCGCCATAGACCGGCGAGAGCGGTGCCTCGGCGGCGCCTTCCTCCCAGTGTCGCAGGGCAGCCAGCAGCGCCTGTCTTTGCAGCACATCATCGCGGGCACCGGTGGAAAAATGCGGAAACGCACTCTCGGAACTCTTGGGGTCGTAAAACAGGTTGGGCTGGTTGCTGCCCTTGTCGACCGCCGGGAAGCCCAGCTCGGTGATCCAGACCGGCTTGGACTGCGGGACCCAGGCCGTGGGCTGGGCTGAGCGGATCCCGCCGGGCCGATCATGGTGCCAATTGCCCCACCAGCTCGCGAGGTCCTTGATCCGCCAGACCCAGTCCTCCCCATGGGCGGTGTCGATGATCGGCGTGCGCTGCTGTGCCGTGCGCGCGTCGGCGTCGGCATAATACCAGTCATAGCCCTCCCCGCCGGTCATGCCGGACCGCAGGTAACCGAGATCATGCGGAGATGACGCCTGAGCCGCATCGAGATGCGTATCGCCCTCGCGCCAGTCGGTCAGCGGCGCATACCAGTCGATCGCCACGGCATCGATCTGCGGCGCCGCCCACAAGGGATCGAGATGGAACAGACGCTCGCCCCCGTCCCCGGCGATGCCGGCATACTCGCTCCAGTCCGCCGCGTAGGACAGGCGACATTCCGACCCGAGCAGTGCGCGGGCCTCGACCGACAGATCGATCAGCTGATCAACCGCCGGGAACCCGGTGCCATCGCGCGCCGTTGTCAGCGCCACCATTTCCGAGCCGATCAGAAATCCGTCCACGCCGCCAGCGGCACTGGCCAGCGCGGCACAGTGCAGGATGAAACGACGGAAGCGCCATTCCGGCGGGCCGGCATAGCTGACCTGGTCCGGCTGAATGGTAAAATCCGCCGCCCTGGCTGCACCGAAAAACTGCGCGAGCTGATCGGCGGTACGGGTTTGGGATGCCGGGTCGGGGCGTATGCGTCCGCGCCAGGGAAAGGCGGGCTGCTCGGTGGCACCATACGGGTCCGGCAGGCCGTTGCCGGCAGCGATATCCATCAGGATGAACGGGTAGAGCGTGACCTTCAGGCCGCGGGCCTTAAGCTCGCGGATCAGGGCGATCACACCGGCATCATCCGGCGTGCCGCCATAGGCCGGGCGCCCCTCGGCCTGGCTGACAAGATGCGCCTGGCTGCGTGACTGTCCGGCGACGGACCAGGTCACGGGCCGGGTCTGCTTGTCCCGGGTTTCCACGCCGGGATGGAGTTCGCACACCCCACAGCGCAAATCGGTGCCGAACCAGCTGAGCACCACCTGGACAGACCGGCAGTGCGGCAGGTCTCGCTGCATCTGGTCGAGGCTGGCCAGGATATCGCTCTGCCCGGACCAGGAATGCCGGTTCTCGGCGCGTTCATGACCCGGGCCCAGGACGCGGTTCACACGTCCGGTCGACAAGGCAAATTCGCCACTCCCCGGGATCAGGTTCACGCCCTGGATGGCGCGCTCCAGGGCATCGCCCTCGCCCGGTCGCAGGACCTCGAACGCGAAACTGGGAATGCGTCCCCCGAACGGTTCGAGATCCAGATCCTCGAACACCACATAGGCGGTGTCGCGAAAGGCGGGTGCAGCCACGCCTTCGATCGTTTCGATCAACGGGTCGGGTTGCTGGTCCGCCGTCCCCTGATAGATGCGCATGTCGAGCGTCGCCCGGTCGACGGGCTCGCCATTGGCCCAGACCCGCCCCAGTCCGGCGATCTCGCCCTCGCAAAGCCCCACGGCCAGGCTGACCGTATAGCCATAGGTCATGCGACCACCGTCCTTGCCGCCATGGCTGTGTTCGTGTTCGCGATAGCGCGATGCCCAGATCACTTCACCGGCCAGGCGATACCGCCCCCAGATCCGCGCCATGGGCGCTCCGGAAATCGAGGTCTGCACATCCAGGCTCTCCCGCCGCGCATCCTCGCTGCCAGTCTGGCCGGCAAGCACCCGGGTGACAGCGGACTGCGCCAGCCCCGGCAGGACGCGGCGCGCCAGGCCAGAGCCTGCTCGCAAGATCATCTGTCCCATGTCAGCTCCTGTGCAGGGGGAAGTGAAAAGCGGCCACCAGCCGGGTCTGCCAGGTGGGTGTCAGCGCGGTTTCAGCCACCTGCCGGCCCCAATAGGCGTGGATGATACGGCCGGGAGCCGACAGAGGCGCCGAGAGAATGGCGCAATGCTTGGCCGGTCCGTGACGCCGGGGCCTGAAAAGCAGCAGCGCGCCGGGCAAGGCCCTGGCCGGCGCGCACTCATTGAAATACCGGCGCGCGGCCAGCAGGAGCGCGTCTGCCCCGCCGCCTGCGGCGCCGTCTTCCCAGTCAGCGGTGTAGGCCGGCACCGTTTCCGGCTCGTCCCCCAGCACGGCCCGCCAGACCCCGCGCACGAGACCGAGACAATCGCATCCCGCCTCGCGGCAACTGCCCTGGTGACGATAGGGCGTACCGATCCAGCGCCGCGCCTCGCGGACAATGCGCGCGCCCTGCATCATCCCAGCCCCCGCGAACCGCCATCGCGGACGCCGTCGCGCGCCGGATCCGCAACCAGGACGTCATTGCCGACCAGATAGGGAAAACCGCGGAAGTTGAGAGTGTTCTGGAAACGATCGCGACAGGTTGAAAAGGCCTGGTCACAGCCCTGTGCGTACGCGGGGTGATCGGCGGACACGCCACAGCGCGCATCGGCGAGCACGGCATCGCAGGAGCGCGAGAACACACGGCCGATGACCTGGTCCAGCCGGTGCTGGCGCTCGACCAGTTCAACCTCGCAGCCGAGCCTGGAGATGCGAATTTCTCCGAACCACCAGGACTGGAAGCGGGCAAACGCCGTCGGGTCTTGCCAGCGCGTCCGCAGCAGATCGAGGCGGGCATCATTCCACAGCCCCTGCCGGGCGTCCTCGCGCGAGATCGCGTCATCCTGGAAGGCCAGCCGGAGATGGCCGCCCCCGGACGCGAGGCCAGCCTCCTATCTGGCCTGGTAACCTAAGGGAGGTCGTCGAGCGCGCCTGGGGTGAGCCGGGCGAGTGACGTCCTCCCCGCCCCCGCCGCGTTCCCAGTACTCGG
>JAYZXG010000316.1:0-5507 GCA_036141435.1 Pseudomonadota bacterium
CTTCAGGTGGCGGTCGAAATACTCGAAGATGTCCGTCCACATATGCACCTGTCGGGCTTCGCCGCGTACGCCGTGGCGCTGACCCGGATAGGTCATCATCTCGAAGTCCGCGCGCCGTTGCTGCAACTCGCCATAGAGGCGGACGGAATTGGCAAAGATGACATTGTCATCGGCCATACCGTGGATCAGGAAGAGGGGCGTTTCATAGCCGTCCAGGTGCGCGAAGACGGATGACTGTTCATAGCCTTCGAAATTGGCATCGGGATGATCCATGTAACGCTCGGTGTAGGCGGTATCATAAAGCGTCCAGTCGGTGACCGGAGCGCCGGAGACACCGGCCGCATACTCGCCCGGCGCCTGCAGTGTCGTCATCAGCGTCATATAGCCGCCGTAGGACCAGCCCCAGATACCGATATTCTCGGCGTCCACATAAGGCAGGCTCTTGAGATATTCGAGCCCGACCAGCTGGTCTTCCACTTCCACAGAACCCATGCGGCGCTGCAGGTGACCCTCGAAGTCGCGACCGCGATTCCACGAGCCGCGATTGTCGATGGTGAAATAGATATAGCCACGCTGTGCGAACAGCTGGGCGCGAGTGCCCTGCCAGCCGCGATGAACGACCTGGGCGTGAGGGCCGCCATAGAGGTATTGCACGACCGGGTATTCACGGTTCGGATCGAAATCGGTCGGCAGATACATCTGGTAGTGAAGCGTGGTGCCATCGGCCGCCTCGAGCGTCCCGTATTGCGGATGGATGTGCGCTTCGGCGAACTCGAAATAGGGGTGTCCCTCGACCAGGGCGTTTTCCTCGATCCAGCGAATGCGTTCGCCATCATTGGAATAAAGGCCCGTCTGCGGCGGGGTTGATGGGTTGGAGTAACTGCCGATGAAGGTCGTTGCGCCGGCATTGAAGGAGCCACTCCAGCGACCTTCGCCTTCGGTGATCGCCGTCGGTGCCGCGGAGCCATCCAGCGGCACGACAAACAGATGGCGGTCCAGCGGGCTGTCTATCCAGCCGGTGAAATAGACGAGGCCGTTGTCCTGGTCGACGGCATTGATGCTGCCAACAACCCATTCCCCGGAGGTGACCTGTGTGATCAGGCTGCCATCGGCAGCGCGGTGCTGGATGTGACGGAAGCCACCGGGCGTGTCCTCCGAGGTCCACAGGACCGATCCATCGTCCAGAGCCCGGAAGTCATTGGTCAGATTGATCCAGATGTCCGTGCTTTCCATCAACCAGGTATCGGACGCACCGGTCGCCGCATCGACGGCCCGGATGTCCAGATTGCGCTGCATGCGATCAAGCACCTGGACGTAGGCCGTCTGGCTGTCGCGCGACCAGTTTACGCGCGCCAGGTAGTAGTCATTGGTGTCCGCGAGATCGACACGGGAGAAATTCCCGCTTTCAAGATCAAAGATATAGAGATCAACATTCGCATTGGCGGTTCCGGCGCGGGGGTAGCGCTGGTCCACGACGCGCGCGGAGCCATCGGCGTCGATTTCCATGCGCTCGATATTCTCGACCGGGCTTTCATCCACCCGGGCCACAGCCATGTAGCGCTCGTCGGGAGACCACCAGTAACCGGTGTAGCGGCTCAGCTCTTCCTGCGAGACAAACTCGGCCATGCCCCAGGAAATCAGCCCCCCGCCTTCGCGGGTGATGGCCCGCTCGCGACCCGTTTCCAGGTCCGTGATGAAGAGGTTCTGGTCACGAATAAAGGAGACGTAATTACCCTGCGGAGAGATGCGGGCATCGGTCTCGTATTCCGGTGTTTCCATGACGCGGCGTGCGTCGCCGCTTTCGATATCGACATGGAAGACATCGCCATCCAGCGGCACCAGGATGGCATCACCCTGGCTGTCCCACTGATAGCGGACAATACCGGAGGAGGAGATGCGCGCGCGTTCACGCAGCTGGCGCTCGGCCTCGGTCAGTTCCCGTTCCTCTTCCACGAGGACGCGGCTGTCGACCAGCATGTAGGGCTCGCCGCCATCGATATTCATCGCCCACAGGTCCAGCACCCGCTGGTCGTCTTCCTTGGCCCGCAGGAAGGTCACGCGCGTGCCATCCGGCGAGAAGCGCAGCGAACGCGGGCTGGGGCCGGTCAGGGACGGGCTGGCATAGGCGCGTTCGATCGACAGGGCCGGCTCCGGCGCAGCGACGTCCTGCGGCTGGCAGGCCGCAAGGGCGGTCGTGGCCACAAGGCCGAGACCCAACAGGCGAAACTTCATATCGGACTCTCCCCAAGAATTTGTCGGGCGTAGTTGTATCCAGAATGCCTGCCAGGGGCCAGCGCCATGCTGCGCCCCGGTGGAATATGGAAAAGCCCCCCGCCCGGGATGGGAGAGGGGCTGTGACCAACGGTTCAATATTGAGCGTTGCTGTCAGCAGAGGACGTTGGGCTGGTCTTCCGGCGGGCAGTTTCCGTCCGGATCCCAGAAGCCTGTGCCTCCGCCCAGTTCGTCCTCCAGGCCAGCAGCGAGGCCAATAAGGCCGCCGACAACTGCCCCGGCCGCTGTTCCTTCAGGGCCAACGAGTGTTCCGACCGCTGCGCCAGCCGCCGCGCCTGTCAAGGCTTTGTGGAGGACGTTAAAGACGCCTCTCTTGTGTGCTGGTGCCTTTTCAAGACCGCGCCGACGCTCTCGCAGCGGCCGCATGCCGCGCCCACTGTTGGACGCCCGAACAGTGATTGAATTGCCGTCGCGTTGCACCCTGGTCTGGATCTCTCCCTCAGGATCAATATTCTGATCAAACACCAGACGGATACGTCCGCCCGACAGTGCATCGACTGTGTCCGTCAGGTCGCTGGCGTCGTATCCTGCACCCATCCCGACAGTGACATAGGTGCTCATCACATTCTGCGTGTAGGTCGCGTCGGCATACACAAGGATATCGGTGAGCGGGGTGTCCCGCTGGGGTGTTTCGAGGTTTTGAATCCAGCCGGAAAATGCCTGCCTCGCCCTGCGGTCTTGAAACAGGTTGCGGGCGGTTTGTTGCCGCCAGGTCGGGTCGGTAACGCGGCGGCTGACCTCGAAGCGCTGCGCCAGGATGTCATTGGACATAGGCACTTCACGGATGGTCTGCATCGCAAGGCGTTTGCGTTCCTGCCCGGACGCGTTGTTTATCCGTCTGATGTTTCGTCGAAAATTCGGCGGCAGGTTGGGCGCGGTTCGACCACCCATTCTGGGGACCCGCGGTGACGGGGTTTCCGATGCCACGGCCTTGGCGATCCCGGATGAAATGATCAGCGCAATACCTGAAGACACAAAGAGGCGGCGATCCATGAAGTAATCCTTTCCTGTCCAATCATTCGAATGTGCCGACCGCTCCGTGGAGCGCCACCCCAGCCAAAATGCAATTTGCAAGAAATGAATGGCAATTTGGTTTGGCTGCCATCGTGGGCGCTCAACACCGGCCGTTTTCTGGATGTCGAGGTCGGCCTCGAATCTGGAAAGCTGGAGGACTGGGCACAGGCGCCGGGCTAGGTAAGCGCGATGGCATTGCCCAAAGGCGCGCACTCGGTTACACGGAGCGACCTTGAGTTTCCCCTGACAAGAAGAGACGACGCGCCGATGTCCGCCTATCAATACGTCTATCACATGGACAAGCTGTCCAAGACCTATCCGGGTGCTGCCAAGCCGGTATTCGACGGCATTTCCCTGCACTTCCTGCCTGACGCCAAGATCGGTGTTGTGGGCGTGAACGGTGCGGGTAAATCCACCCTGCTGAAAATCATGGCTGGCCTCGATACCGAGTTCAACGGTGAGGCGTGGGCCGAGAAGGGCGTCAAGGTCGGTTACCTGCCGCAGGAGCCGCAGCTCGACGAGAGCAAGACGGTCTGGGAAAACGTCATTGAAGGCTCCGAGCTGAAAAAGCTTGTCGACGACTTCAACGCCGTCTCCGTCAAGCTCGCCGAGGACTATACCGACGAGCTGATGGCCGAGATGACCGAGCTGCAGGAAAAGATCGATGCAGCGGATGCCTGGGACATTGACAGCAAGATCGAGATGGCGATGGACGCGCTGCGCTGTCCGCCGTCGGAGTGGGGTGTGAAAGACCTGTCTGGTGGTGAGCGTCGCCGTGTAGCCCTGTGTCGCCTGCTGCTGTCCGAGCCGCACATGCTGCTGCTTGACGAACCGACCAACCACCTCGACGCGGAAAGCGTGCAGTGGCTCCAGCACTATCTGGAAGAGTTCAAGGGCGCTGTCCTGGTCGTGACACACGACCGCTACTTCCTGGACACCATCACCACGTGGACGCTGGAACTGGACCGCGGCAAGGGCGTTCCGTGGGAAGGCAACTACTCCGCATGGCTGGAACAGAAGGCCAAGCGTCTGGCCCAGGAGAGCCGCGAAGCCGGTGCCAAGCAAAAGGCCCTGGCCCGCGAGCTGGAATGGATCCGTTCCTCGCCGAAAGCCCGCCAGGCCAAGTCGAAAGCCCGTATCAAGTCCTATGAGGAAATGCGGGATGCGGCCGAGCGCCAGGAAATCTCCACCGCCCAGATCACCATCCCGCCGGGCCCGCGCCTGGGCGGTGTCGTGGTCGAGGTCGACGGCCTCAAGAAGGGGTTCGAAGACAAGCTGCTGGTTGATGGCCTGTCCTTCAAGCTGCCGCCGGGCGGTATTGTCGGTGTGATCGGTCCGAACGGTGCCGGTAAGTCGACCCTGTTCAAGATGATCACCGGTCAGGAAACCCCGGACGAGGGCTCTATCCGCGTCGGTGAGACCGTCAAGCTGGGTTATGTCGACCAGTCCCGTGACGCGCTGGATGACAAGAAGACCGTCTGGGAAGAGATCTCCGGCGGCAATGACATGATCGAGCTGGGCGGCAAGGAAGTTCCCTCGCGCGCCTATGTCGGCACGTTCAACTTCAAGGGCGGAGACCAGCAGAAGAAGGTGAACCTGCTGTCGGGCGGTGAACGCAACCGGGTGCACATGGCGCGGCTGCTGAAGTCCGGCGGCAACGTGCTGCTGCTTGACGAACCGACCAACGACCTGGACGTGGAAACCCTGCGCGCCTTGGAAGACGCGCTGACCGAATTCGCCGGCTGCGCCGTGGTGATCTCGCACGACCGTTTCTTCCTCGACCGGATCTGCACCCACATCCTGGCCTTCGAAGGCGACGCGCATGGGGAGTGTTTTGAAGGCAACTTCGAGGAATACGAGGAAGACAAGAAACGTCGCCTTGGCCCCGATGCGCTGGAACCCAAGCGCCTGAAGCACAAGAAGTTCACGCGCTAAGATCACGCCCGGCCGCCCCATCGGGTGGCCGGGCCTGTTTTGCCGGGGAACCGGGTGTCCTTGCGGTTCTGCCCCGGCCTTCCCCCGCCCCGGCGTCCGGCCCGGATGCCAGTGCCGATGCAGCCCCCCCTGCGGGTGCCGACGGTCCAAAGGATCGGCGAAAATGCGACACGGCAAAAGGGGACTTGCGAATTTCCTATGCAGGACACGCGAATCCTGTCAGACTCGGGCTGCTTTACGACCTCTACCGACTTCCTGTTTCGCTG
>JAYZXG010000317.1:0-6547 GCA_036141435.1 Pseudomonadota bacterium
GAAAATGCGGGACATGGGCCGGATCAGGTAGGCTTGAAAACCAACGGCGTTGATGGGGTAACTTTTTACGATCTTACCCTCAACTTTATCGAGGCCCACCTTCGTGATGGAACGCCGCTTTATGAGACCCGAACGGTCCCGGCGACCGGCAGCAGCAATATGCAGAACTTCAACGGCAGTGTGACAGGCAAGCTGTCCACGGCCGCACTGGAGCCGCTCTTCACCAATGCACAGCGTGTGAGCGGCGTGAACGCCGGTCGCGCGGAAATCGTCACCTGGCCAGAGGCCTTCCAGGGGCAGGCCCTGGCGATTTCACTGGACGCGCTGGCGGTCGGGGAGCGCTATAGCGGCGCCCACTGGATCACGAGCCTTCCGGCGCGGGATGAGTTGTATCTGTCCTACAGGATCCGGTTCGAGCCCGGTTTCGACTTTGGCGCCGGCGGCACGCTGACCGGCCTGGCGGGGGGAAACCCCGACAGTCTCGCCAACGGTATGGACTGGTGGGCGGCACCGGTCGTCTGGCGACCCGGCGGTGATGTGGCGCAACGGCTGTATCACCCGGCACAAATGTCGCAGACGGGCGATGTCCTGCCGTGGGACCACGGCAATTCAGGCACAAGGCAGTTCCGCGTTGGCGAGTGGCATACGATCGAGCAACACATCCGCTTGAACACGCCGGGCCTTTCCGACGGTGTCATCGAGGTCTCCCTGGATGGAGAGCTTGCGCTCATCGAGCAGGGCGTTCGCTTTCGCGACACGGAGAGCTTGCGTCTCAACAAGCTTGTCTTCGCGTCCTATTACGGCGGCGGAGATGCGATCCTGCAGCCAGTCAATGATGGCCGCGTGGTGATTGATGACGTGGTCATCTCGACACACCCGATCAATCATGACTGATGCGTCGCCCTTTTGGCGGGCCGCCACCGGTGTGTGCGGCCCTGCCTTCAGGATCAGACGTTGAAGCGGAAGTGCATCACATCGCCGTCCTGGACGATGTAGTCCTTGCCTTCCGCGCGCATCTTGCCGGCTTCCTTGGCCGGGCCTTCGCCACCACAGGCGACATAGTCGTCATAGGCGATGGTCTCGGCGCGGATGAAGCCCTTCTCGAAGTCACCGTGAATGACACCGGCAGCCTGCGGGGCCGTATAGCCTTCGCGGATGGTCCAGGCGCGTGCTTCCTTGGGGCCGGCCGTGAAATAGGTCTGCAGGCCCAGCAGCGCGTATCCCGTGTGGATCAGGCGGTCGAGGCCCGGCTCCTCAAGGCCGATGGTCTCGAGATATTCCGCGCGCTCTTCCTCGTCTTCCAGCAGGGCCAGCTCGCTCTCGATCTTGGCCGAGATGACAACCGCCTGGGCGCCTTCTTCCTCGGCGCGCGTGAAGACCATTTTCGAATAGTCATTGCCCTCAGCAGCGCTGTTCTCGTCGACATTGGCGATGAACAGAACCGGCTTTGTGGTCAGGAGCTGAAGGCCTTTCCAGGCTTTCTCGTCATCCTTGTTGACCTCGGCGAAACGCGCCGGCTTGCCATTGTTGAGCTGTTCCAGGGCCAGATCGACCAGCACGATGGTCGCCTTGGCGTCCTTGTCACCGGACTTGGCTTTCTTGTCGAGATTGGTGCGGCGCTTTTCCAGGCTTTCCAGATCGGCCAGCATCAACTCGGTCTCAACCGTCTCCAGATCGGCCAGCGGGTCGATCTTGTTGGCGACATGGGTGACGTCATCATCATCGAAACAGCGCAGCACATAGGCGATGGCGTCGGTCTCGCGGATATTGGCGAGGAACTGGTTGCCCAAACCTTCGCCCTTGGACGCGCCCGCAACGAGGCCGGCAATGTCGACGAAATTCATGCGCGCGGGCAGGACTTCCTTGGACTGGGCGATCTCGGCCAGCTTGGCCAGGCGCGGCTCGGGAACGGCCACATCACCGACATTCGGCTCGATGGTACAGAACGGATAATTCGCCGCCTGGGCCGCAGCGGTCTGCGTCAGAGCGTTGAAGAGCGTCGACTTGCCAACGTTGGGCAGGCCAACAATACCGCATTTGAAACCCATGAGATCTAGTCCTCTTTGGCGGGCGGGCCGCGCTTGACCGGCTCGGGGGCCGGTGCCTTGTGTGTCACTTGTGTCTGGAAGGCGTCGAGTTCGCCCTTGCCCAGCAGGTCAATACTGCCTGCGATCGCATCCAGCAAATCGATCAGCCAGTTTTCCTCAGCCCTGGAGAAGTCCGAGAGCACATAGCCGGTCACGCGGTTGCGATCCCCGGGGTGGCCGACGCCGATACGGCCGCGCAGGAAGTCCGGGCCCAGCTGGCTGGTGGTGGACTTGATGCCGTTGTTTCCGGCGGCGCCGCCGCCCTTCTTCAGACGGAACTTGCCCGGCGCCAGGTCCAGCTCGTCATGGAAGACGACGACCTTGGACGGATCGACCTTGAAGAAATTCGCCGCCTCGCCGATGGCGTGGCCGGAATTGTTGTAGAAGGTCTGGGGTTTGAGCAGGAGAAACTTGTTCGAACCGATGACCAGGTCCGTCGCCAGGCCCTGGAAGCGCTTGCGCCAGGGACCGCAATGATAGGCCTGGGCGATGACGTCCAGCGCCATGAATCCCACATTGTGCCTGTTGCGGAGGTATTTTGCCTCGGGATTGCCGAGACCGGCGAGGATCATCATGGCGTTCTCGTGCCCCTCTCAGCACAAGGCCGCGAACCCTTGCGAGATCGCGGCCTTTGAATTCAGCTCGACGGCTCCCCTCAGGGAGCAGGGAGGACTTAGTCCTCGTCGCCCTTCTGCTCGGTCGCTTCGACCTCGTCAGCAGCCACCTCGGCGCCTTCTTCCTCGTCGGCCTTGAGCACGGCACGGGAGCCCTGCAGCGTGGCAACGGTGAAGTCGCGGTCAGCGATGGCCGGCTTTGCGCCTTCCGGCAGCTTGATGGCGGAGATGTGCACCGAATCGCCGATGTCCAGGCCGGTCAGGTCAGCTTCGATCGCGTCCGGGATGTTGCCCGCCGGAACGACCAGCTCGACGGAGTGGCGCACAACGTTGAGAACGCCACCGCGCTTCATGCCCGGAGAAGCGCCTTCATTGACGAAACGAACGGCCACTTCGACGTTGATCTTGGTGTCTTCGTCAACGCGGAACAGGTCAACGTGCATGACCTGGTCGGAAACCGGGTGGAATTGAACGTCGCGGGCGATGACCTGCTGGCGCTTGCCTTCGTGATCCAGCTCCATCATGGAGGAGATGAAGTTGCCGGTCAGCAGGGCCTTGCGGACTTCATTGCCACGCAGGTTGATCGCAACCGGGTCCAGCTTGCCGCCATAGAGGACGCCCGGGACCAGGTCTTCACGGCGGGCAGCGCGAGCCGCGCCCGTGCCGGTGCCTTCGCGAACGTCAACGGTGAGAACGATGTTGGAGCTCATCGGTCCAGTTCCTTAAATATGCGCGCCGCCTCTTGGAAGGGGGGCAGCGTCTTTGCTTTGGCGTCGTGCCACGTAATCTTTCGAGCGGCGGGCTATAACCCAACCCCGCGCGAGGCGCAACCACACGCGCGCGTAAGAGTCAGTGGGAGTGCAGTGGGGGGTGCGTGTGCTATGACGAGGGAATGTCCGGAAATGAGCGTCCCCCAGAGCCTGAACAGAACCAACGCAACTGGTTTGCGGCGCTCGACCTGCGTCGAATTGTGTGGCTGGTGGTGGGGATTGCACTCGGCGTCCTCTTGATGGGCTGGGTGATCGGTACGTCGCTTGATGAGGTCTGGCCGTTCTATTCCATCCTGTTTGTCGGCCTGGTCGGAGCCTTTTTCGTGTTTGCCTGGGCAGATCACTATGCTCGAAGGCAGATCGAGGGACGGTTCAGACGGCGAGTGTTCTTCTTCGCGGTCCAGATGGTTTACGTCCTCAGCGTGTTTCTGGTCATGACGCGGTTTCTTGGCTTCTAGTTCGGTGCACTCGATCTGCGATGATCGCCAGAATATTGCGCTGAATCCCGCCCAGAAAAATCTCACCCCAAATGGCGGCGTAGTGATTGACCGCGCTTGATGCCCGGTATCGGGTCGAGAGCGTGAGCCTGCTTCGGTTGTCGTCCAGTCGTTCCAAGGTGTACCTGCCGGTTTCGACGCCCAAATACTGACTGTCAGGACCGATGTGCAAGTCAGTATAGCGCGCCACGGAATCGTTGGGGAACACAAAGCGCCAAGCGAGGTGATCGTTTTCTTCCCACGCAGTGATGTGTTCTTCAAAGCTGACGTGATCGCCCCATCTCGCCAGGCGACGCGCGCCGACCCCTTCTCCGACGACAACTGCTGATCGCGGCCGTGGAATCTGGACGATGTCTTGAGCGAAGTTGAAGACGCCTTCCTCGTCGGACAGATCCTGCAAAGACAGGAGATGAGGCCAGACCGCTTCTGCGGGGGCATCTATGGTAACGGATCTTCGGACTTCGAAATGATGTGTTGGGTTGTCCGCCAGCGGGCCGAGCCCAAGCACAGCGAATGGAAGTGCCGCTAACGCGAAACTGTTGAGGGTCGCCCGCTTTTTAAACTGCTCGTGGAACCAGTGGATCGAGTAGGAGCCGAGAAATGCGCTGATGGACCAGGGCACGACGGCAATCAAGATGCAGATAATGGCTTCGCGCAGCGCCAGTGCGAGAACAAGGAATACAACGAGAAGCGTAATACTGCTGCCGCTCGTGAGCCAGCGAGAGCGTGGCGTATCGCGCGGTCCCAGAGCGTAGCGGTAGATTGCGCCCAAACAGAACGGCAGCAAGAAGAGGAATGCGTAACCGCCAGCGATCCCGGCGCCTGCTTCGGTCCCGCCGAGCAGATAGAAAACAAGAATGAGGGCTGTGAGCAGAAAAAGTACCAGGCCAGCGCGCAGTCCGACCCAGCGAAACCAAGTTTGAGAATTCAAGCGCGCTTCCTAGATAACTTTTGATTGCTCCTTCTGGAGCTATTACCGAAGACTGTACGAAGATGCCAGTCGGCGGTGCTCGAACGTCGTCCTCGCCAACGACATATAACCTGCAAGCGCCGACGGCATCCTTGGTTCGCGCTTGGTTTCGAACGCGTCTCATCACCGGCTGACTCTGTGACGGAGCAATCTCCAGAACCTGCAGTCCGCCTAGTCGAACAGCTTGGAAACCGACTCGTCGTTGGCGATGCGGCGGATGGCTTCTCCGAGCAGCGGGGCGACCGGCAGGCGGCGGACCTTGTCGGTCTGCGTGGCGCCGGCAAGCTCGGTAATGGAATCGGTAACGACCAGTTCCTTCAGCTCGGACTTGGCAACGCGGCCCTGGGCGTCATTGGACAGCACGCCGTGGGTCACATAGGCCGAGACCTCAACCGCGCCTTCCTTGAGCAGGGCGGCCGCGGCGTTGCACAGCGTACCGCCACTGTCGCACATGTCGTCAAACAGGATGCAGCGACGACCCTCGACATCACCGATGATGTTCATGACCTCGGAGACACCGGCTTTCGGGCGGCGCTTGTCGACGATGGCGATCTCGGCATCGAGCAGTTTGGCCAGCGCGCGGGCGCGGACCACGCCGCCCACATCCGGCGAGACGATCAGCAGGTTGTCGGTGTCGTAATTGCGGCGGATATCGTCCTCGATCACGCGGGTGGCGAAGAGATTGTCTGTCGGGATATCGAAAAAGCCCTGGATCTGGCCGGCATGCAGGTCGATGGTCAGAACCCGGTCGGCGCCAGCCTTGGCGATCAGATTGGCCACCAGCTTGGCCGAGATCGGCGTGCGGCCGCCGGTTTTGCGGTCCTGGCGGGCATAGCCGAAATAGGGGATCACCGCGGTGATGCGCCGGGCGCTGGCACGAACCAGCGCGTCGATGCAGATCAGCAATTCCATCAGATGATCGTTGGCCGGGCAGGAGGTCGACTGGATGACAAACACATCCTCGCCGCGCACATTCTCGTCGATGCGGACGAAAATCTCGCCATCCGCGAAACGTTCAATCTCGCTGGCCGTCAACGGTGCATCGAGATAATCGGCGATTGCCTGCGCCAACGGTTCGTTGGACGTGCCTGACATCAGTTTCATGGAATTGGCCCCGGCTGAATTGATCAGCCGCTGCTTATCAGAGGGCGTATCCAGATTGAAGCCAAAATAATCAGCCTGCGGTGAATCCGGGCGGCGCCGGCAGGCTTTGATGGTCGAGCACGATCAGCTTGAACAGTTCGCCCATCTCCTCAGCATCGGTCAGTCGCCACAGCTGGCGGGCGATTTGTGCCCGCTTTTCCGGGGCATGCTGGGAAAGGGCAGCGGCACGCGCCTCAATGCCGAGACCTTTCAGGAAGTCACCCTGGGTCACCGGTCCTGCGGCCCGTAAACCCAGCGACCGGGCATTCCGGGCCAGCTGGCCGAAATCTACCCGCGCCGTCAGGTCGGCAGTTCCCGGCTGGTCAAGGGGCTCGACCTTCTCGTGCTGGCGAATCGCCTGCAGCGTATCGCCGATCTCGCTGTCGGCCGGACCATAGTCGATGAAGAGAGCGCGTCCGGCAGAGCTGTCAAAGTGCGCGACAAGCTCGTCGAGAACCTGTTCATC
>JAYZXG010000318.1:0-3218 GCA_036141435.1 Pseudomonadota bacterium
GGCGGCATCTCCCCTGCCCTGAGGCGCTTTTTCGACCCTCAGCGCGATCGCATCATCCTGTTCGACCAGCGTGGCTGTGGCCGCTCCACGCCGCACGGTTCGCTGGAGAACAACACCCCCCAGGCCCTGGTCGAGGACATGGAGAAAATCCGCGTCCAGGCGGGCATCGACCAATGGATCGTGTTTGGTGGCTCCTGGGGTGCGACGCTGGCGATGGCCTATGCCCGTGACCATGCGGATCGCTGTCTGGGACTGATCCTGCGCGGGATATTCACCTGCACCCAGGCCGAGCTCGACTGGTTCTACAAGCACGGGGCCAATGTGATGTTCCCGGATGCCTGGGAACGCCTGGTCGGCTCGCTGACCAGCGCGGAACGCGAGGATGTCGTGGCCGCCTATTATGCCCGCATGCTGGAGACTGATGTTGTGCGACGTCGCCCCGATGCGCTCGCCTGGGCGCGTTGGGAAAGCGCACTGATCTCGCTTGCCGGCGATCCGGGTGCGCCGCTGGCGGACCCGATCCGGGCCGATGGCCTGGCCCGCATGGAAACCCATTACTTCGCACACAAGGGCTTTTTCGAGCGGGATGGCGAATTGCTGGACGATGTGGGCAAGTTCAACCAGGTGCCCGGGGTGATTGTCCAGGGGCGCTATGACGTCGTCACGCCGCCCAAAACGGCCTGGAGCCTTGCCCGGGTCTGGCCGCGAGCAAGGCTCCAGTTAATTGGCGATGCCGGCCATGCGGCCGGCGAGCCCGGCGTGGTCGATGCGCTGGTGCGCGCGACCGACGCCTTTGCCGATCAGATGGGCTAGCCCAGGCCAAGCATGGCGTTGAGCGTGCCGCCCGTGAAGCGGGCATCCAGACCCAGAACCAGAACCAGTCCGACGATGGCCGGAATGATCCAGCGGATCATGAAGTGGAAAAAGCCGAACATGCGACCGGACGCATGCGACAGCTCTTCCTTGAGGATCGCCTTGGGCAGGACCCAACCGGTGAACAGCGCCACCAGGAAGCCACCGAACGGCAGCAGGATCTCGCCGGACAGTACGTCCAGGAAGCCACCACCGAACTCCGAGGAGAACACCGAGCCGGCGCCGATCAGGAAGGCGAAACCGCCCAGCATCCACGCGATCTGCGTCCGACCGAAGTTCGAATGCTCGTCGAAGAAGGCCACCGTGGCTTCCAGCAGCGAGATCGAGGAGGTCAGGGCCGCAATGAAGGCCAGGAAGAAGAAGGCGCCACCGATCAGATTGCCCATCGGCATGGAACCGAACAGGTTCGGCAGGGTGGTGAAGATCAGGCTCATGCCTGCAGCCGGGTCAACGCCTGCAGAGAAGACGATCGGGAAGATCATGAAGCCGGCGATCAGGGCGACGACCGTGTCGGCACCGGAGATCAGGCCCGCAGACTCACCGATATTGGTGTCCTTGGTCAGGTAGGAGCCATAGGTGATCATGATGGCCGAAGCGACACCGACCGAGAAGAAGGCCTGGCCAAGCGCGGAGACCATCGTACCACCGTCAACACGGCTGAAGTCCGGCGTGAACAGGTAGGTGAAGGCCTGGGCCGTGGAACCGTCCGAGAAACCGCGGATGACCGCGAAGACCGTCAGCGCCGCCAGCATGACGAAGAAGAGCGGCATCAGGATGGTGACAACGCTTTCGATGCCACCCTTGAGGCCGCGCGACACGATCCAGCAGGTCAGCGCCATGAAGACACCTTGCCAAACAAGACCCCAGGTGCTGGTGCCGTAGAACATGTTGGCGCCGGCATCGGTGGCGAAACCACCCATGAAGCCGGCCGCAGACATCGCCATGACCTGGCCCGCGATCACGGAATAGGTCGTCAGGACGAGGAAACCACCGGCCATGCAGACCCAGCCCACAAAGGACCAGCTGCCGGATTTTTTGGCTTCGATCGCCAGGTCACGAGTCGAGCTGACCGCCGATTTCTGTGCGCGGCGACCGATGGTGAATTCCGCCATCAGGACCGGGAATGCGATCAGGGCCACACAGGCGATGTAGATCAGAACGAAGGCCGATCCGCCGTTTTCACCCGTCTGGAACGGGAAACGCCAGAGATTGCCGAGACCGACTGCGGAACCGACCGCAGCCATGATAAATGCAAAACGCGACGACCAGTGCGCATGGGCACCCGGTGCTGGTGTTGCCGCCATGATTCTCTCCCCTCCGGGCAGCCCCTCACCGGCCACCTCGTATTGCTACAAATCGCCGCGCACACTTCCCTATGCGGCAGGCGTGGTCAAGCTTGACAGCGCAGAGGATGTTGGTCAGCCGAACAGGCCGACACCGCGTGGCGGCTCGGCATTGCGGTGAATGTGCGCGCCCAGGATCAGCCCGAACGCGACCAGGATGGAGAGCACAACGGTGCCGCCATAGGAGATCAGCGGCAAAGGCACGCCCACGACCGGCATCAGGCGCGAGACCATGCCGATATTGATGAAGACATAGAGCGCATAGGTCGTGATCAGGCCCATCGTCAGCAGGCGCAGGAACGGGCTCTTGCAGCTCACGGCGACGCCGACCCCCTGCGCCATGATCAGCGCATTGATGGCGAGCACGGATATGCCACCGACGAAGCCGAACTCCTCGCCCAGGGCCGTGAAGATGTAATCCGTCTGCATTTCCGGCAGGAAACCCAGCTTGGACTGCGTGCCCTCGAGATAACCCTTGCCGGTCATGCCGCCCGATCCGAGCGTGATCACGGCCTGGTTCGGGTGGTAATTGATGCCCAGCGGGTCAAAGTCCGGATTGGTGAAGGCCCTCACCCGGTCCATCTGGTATTCGGCGAGGATATTCTCCAGCCCGACAACGGCAATGCCGACAACTCCCATCAGGCCCAGCACGCCAACAATCAGGATGAACCACCAGCTCAGCCCGGCCATGAAGATCACGGCCACGCCGGTGGCGATCAACAACAGCGTCGTTCCCAGGTCGGGCTGACCGATGATCAGCGCCGCCGGTGCACCGATGATCATCATCGGTGGAATCAGCCCGGACAGGGAGGTGACCTTCTCGGTCGGCAGATCGTGATAGTAACGCGCCAGTGCCAGCACCAGGGCCACCTTCATCACCTCGGAGGGCTGCAGGCGCAGCGGCCCCAGATCGATCCAGCGCTGGGCCCCGTTGATACTCACACCCGCGAACTCGACCAGGACCAGCAGCAACAAGGCCCCGAAATAGATGGGATAGGCGAC
>JAYZXG010000319.1:0-5302 GCA_036141435.1 Pseudomonadota bacterium
AGGCCATGTCCCAACAGCTCGCAATCCTGCGCAATAAAGGGCTTGTGACGACCCGACGGGATGGCCAGACGATCTATTATGGCCTGGCCAGCGAGGGCATCCGCTCGGTGATGGATGCCCTGTATACGGCCTATTGCGAGCCTGCCCAGCGCTAGGCCGGGCGGAAGCCAAGCGCCAGGAAGAAGCGTGCCGCCGGGCAGAAACCGGTGAACGCCGCCTGCAACAACATGAAGCTCACCGCTGCACCCAGCAACAGCCAGACCGGCCCGAAAGCCATGGACAGCCCCATGGAGATCAACACCATTACCGAGCCCAGGGCCATCACGGCCTGGGGCACGCTCATCCCTTTTTTCTCTTCGAGGTCAGAACGGGTTTCCTTGCCTGCGGCGATCCATTTCAAAATCCCGCCCTCCATGTGGCCTGCCACTTCGACACCGGCCTCCTGGCACATGCGCAGCGCCTGACCGGAGCGACCACCGGACTTGCAGTGCAGAACGATTTTCTTGGTGCCGGAATGCGGCAACTTGTGCGGATCGAAATCCGACAGTGGATACAGCAAGGCGCCGGGGATGCGTTCGGCGTGAAATTCCTGCGGCTCGCGCACATCAATCAGGATGATCTCCCCGGCAGCAAGCGCCGCCTCGACCGCTCCGACACTCCAATTCACAGTCTTTTCCATTAGGTCTCTCCCTAATTCGCTGATTCTTCGATACCCATATGTAGGTTCGTGCGACAATATGTGCGTATTTGCATAATTATGCAAGTGCGCTATATTGCAATCAACGATTCAGAATGCCTGCCAGGAGTTTGGTGATGTCAGCAAAACCGGAAATCAAAGCCTTCTTCGACCCGGACACCTATACGATCAGCTATATCGTCTGGGATGCGGCAACGAATGCGTCCGCCATCATCGATTCCGTCCTGAACTATGACCCGGCATCGGGTCGCACTGAAACCCGGTCCGCCGATGAACTCATCAGCTTTGTCACCGAAAACGGGCTGACGGTGGAGTGGATCCTGGAAACCCATGTCCATGCCGACCATCTGTCCGCAGCTCCGTATCTGCACGAGCGGCTGGGCGGCACGATCGGCATTGGCGAACACGTGAAACATGTGCAGGGCGTATTCGGCGACCTGTTCAATGCCGAGGCGAGTTTCCAGCGCGATGGATCACAATTTGGCAAGCTGTTCACCGATGGCGAGACCTTCAAGATCGGCTCGCTGGAAGCGGAGGCCATCTGGACCCCCGGTCACACGCCGGCCTGCATGGTTTATCACATCGGTGATGCCGCCTTTGTGGGCGACACACTGTTCATGCCGGATTTCGGAACAGCACGCTGTGATTTTCCAGGTGGCGACGCTCACACGCTCTGGCAGTCGATCCAGAAGATCTTTGCGCTGCCGGACGAGACCCGATTGTTCATGTGCCATGACTACAAGGCCCCGGGCCGCGACTTCTATGCCTGGGAAACGACCGTCGCCGAGGAGAAGGCCAGGAATGTTCATGTGAAGGTCGGAACGGACGAACAGGCCTTCATCAAGATGCGCACCGAGCGGGATGCGAAACTGTCCATGCCCACGCTCATCATGCCGTCGGTCCAGGTCAACATGCGTGCCGGGCACCTTCCGGAAGCCGAGGGCAATGGCACCCGATATCTCAAGATTCCCCTGAACGCGGTGTAGTCGATGGGTGCTCTCGAGAGGATTTTCCCGGGCCTGCGCTGGTTCAAGGACTACGACAAGAAAACCTTCGCGGATGATGCCCTGGCCAGCATTATCACAGCGATCCTGTTGATCCCCCAAAGTCTTGCCTATGCGTTGCTGGCGGGATTGCCGCCCCAAGCCGGCCTCTATGCCTCGACCACGCCGTTGATCGCCTACGCACTGTTCGGTTCGAGCCGTGTTCTCGCCGTCGGGCCGGTGGCCGTTGTCTCGCTGATGACGGCAGCCGCGATTGGCAATCTGGGCCTGACCGACCCGGCCGAGCAAATGGCAGCCGCCGGCGCCCTCGCCCTGCTCTCCGCCGCATTCCTGATCCTGTTCGGGGTTCTCAAACTTGGTGGCGTTGCCAATTTCCTCTCCAAACCGGTGATCGGAGCTTTCATCACGGCGTCGACAATTCTGATCATCGCCAGTCAGCTGCGCCACATTCTCGGCGTCGAGGCGCACGGCGCCACCCTGCCCGAGTTTGCCGTCTCGATGCTGGACAGCGCGCCCTCGGTCAATCTGGTGGCCCTGGGCATGGGTACAGGCAGCCTGGCCTTCCTGATCCTCGCTCGCACCATGTTCAAACGCATCTTCATGCGCATGGGGCTCGGAGAAGGCCTCGCCGACACGATCATGCGGGCGGCCCCGGCCATCCTGGTGATCGCTGCGACCCTCACCGCTGCCAGTTTCGCACTGAATGAGCGCACAGGCCTGTCCATTGTGGGTGAGTTGCCGACCGGCCTGCCCCCGTTCGCTTTGCCCCTGGTGGACCTGCAGACCTGGCGGGCCCTGATCGGCCCGGCCGCGCTAATTTCTCTGATCGGCTTTGTCGAGAGTGTCTCTGTCGGACAATCCCTTGCGGCACGCCGCCGCGAGAGCGTGAACCCCGATCGCGAGCTGTTCGGATTGGGCGCCGCCAATGTCGCAGCCTCACTGACCGGCGGCTATCCGGTCACCGGCGGATTTGCCCGCTCGGTTGTCAACGAACAGGCCGGCGCCCAGACCCCGCTGGCAGGAGTGATGACTGCCATAATCATCATGATTGTCGCCGTGTTCTTCACCCCGCTCTTCCATCATTTGCCAAAGGCCACGCTCGCCGCGACCATCCTGGTGGCGATCTGGAAACTTGCCGATTTCAAGGGCACCTGGGACGCCTGGAAATACTCCCAGGCCGATGGATCTGCAGCCTTCCTGACCCTGTTCGGAGTCTTGTTCCTGGGCGTCGAAATCGGGCTGACCATGGGGGTCGCCATCTCTGTTGGCCTGGTCCTGCAACGCACCATGCGCCCGCACTGGACCCGGGTGGGCCAGGTGCCCGGCACGCATCATTTCCGCAATCCTCACCGGCACGACGTCGTGCTCTCGCCGCACGTCTATGCGCTCCGCGTCGACAGCGCCCTGTACTTTGCCAATGCCCGCTTCCTGGAGGATCTGATCGCCGAGGTGACGGTCACCCAACCGGACATCACCGACGTGGTCCTGGTGTTCCCGGCAGTCAATTTTGTGGATGCCAGCGCGCTGGGCAGCCTGCGTACGATCAACAGTCGTCTCAACGACGCCCGGGTCACGCTGCACCTGTCCGAGGTCAAGGGGCCGGTCAGTGACAAGTTGAGCGAAGCCGGCTTCTTCGACGAGCTGACCGGTGAGGTTTTCCTGTCGCAGTACGCGGCCATGCGGACACTGGACGAGAAAACCACCCTTCGCGCCGAAGGCCTCGATGCGAACTGAGCAGGCCGGCTTTCAGCGCGCTCCCATTTAAACCGGGCGGATTAGCGTCTAAGATTCGACAGCGGCCGCTCCACCGGGGCGGCCTCGCCTTGCCCATTTGCCGATTTTCCAGCGAGCTCAGCGACCCACATGACGCATCACGATCCGACCGAGACCTTTCCGATTCCTGCCGGGTTTGCCGAACAGGCCAACATGGACGCCGCGGCCTATGCCGAGGCCTCTCGCAGAGCCCTGGAAGAGCCGGACGCGTTCTGGCGCGAAACCGCCCAGCGGATCGACTGGATGAAACCCTTCACCCAGATTGACGATGTCTCCTGGGACAAGGACGACCTGCATATCCGCTGGTTCGCCGATGGCACTTTGAATGCGTCGGTCAACTGCATCGATCGCCACTTGCCGACCAAGAGGAATGACACGGCCATCATCTGGGAAGGTGATGACCCTGGTAATGACAGCACGATCACCTATGGGCAGCTTCATGAGCACGTCTGCCGCCTGGCCAACGGGCTGAAGGCCATCGGCGTCAAGAAGGGCGATCGTGTCACGCTCTACATGCCGATGATCCCTGAAGCGGCCTATGCCATGCTCGCCTGCGCACGGATCGGCGCAGTGCACTCGGTCGTATTCGGTGGCTTCTCCCCGGATGCGCTCGCCGGTCGCATCACCGATTGTGAGAGCGAGTTCGTCATCACGGCGGACGAAGGTGTGCGCGGCGCCAAATCAATCCCGCTCAAGGCCAATGTCGACAAGGCCATCGAAATCGCAGGCGGCGTCAAGAAAGTCGTGATGGTCAAACGCACCGGCGCGGCAGTCGGCTGGGTCGAAGGCCGCGATGTCGCGTATGAAAGCCTTGTCGCTGAACAGGAGGCCGATTGCCCCCCCGAGGAGATGAGCGCGGAGGACCCGCTGTTCATCCTCTACACCTCCGGTTCCACCGGAAAGCCCAAGGGCGTGATGCACACGACCGGCGGCTATATGGTTTGGGCCTCCCTCACCCATGAACTCGTCTTCGATTACAAGCCGGGCGAAATCTACTGGTGCACCGCCGATGTCGGCTGGGTGACCGGGCACAGCTACATCGTCTATGGCCCGCTCGCGAACGGCGCAGTCACACTGATGTTCGAGGGCGTGCCGAACTATCCCGGCCCCGACCGGTTCTGGCAGGTCGTCGACAAGCACAAGGTCAATATATTCTACACAGCCCCGACCGCGATCCGCGCGTTGATGCGCGAGGGCGATGCGCCCGTCAAAAAGCATTCGCGCGCCTCATTGCGCCTGCTGGGGTCTGTGGGCGAACCCATCAATCCCGAAGCGTGGACCTGGTATCACCGCGTGGTCGGTGACGGCCGCTGCCCCATCGTGGACACCTGGTGGCAGACGGAAACGGGCGGGATCATGATCACACCACTGGCCGGCGCCATGGACCTCAAGCCGGGATCGGCGACCAAGCCGATGCCCGGCGTCAGCCCGGCCCTGATGGACAATGACGGCAAGCGGATCGAGGCCGAGGGCGAAATCCAGGGCAGCCTGGTTCTGACCCGCTCCTGGCCCGGCCAGATGCGAACGGTCTATGGCGATCACCAGCGTTTCGTCGACACATACTTCTCGACATATCCCGGCTATTATTTTGCCGGCGACGGAGCTCGCCGCGACGCCGATGGGTACTGGTGGATTACCGGTCGCGTGGATGATGTACTCAATGTCTCAGGCCACCGTCTGGGCACAGCGGAAATCGAAAGCGCGCTGGTCGCCCATGACGATGTCGCGGAAGCTGCAGTGGTTGGCTATCCGCACGATATCAAGGGCCAGGGCATCTATTGTTTTGTCACGCTGAACCAGGGGCGTGACCCGGCCGAAGAGGATGTCG
>JAYZXG010000320.1:0-2850 GCA_036141435.1 Pseudomonadota bacterium
AAGGATTTCAAGGGCTTCTCGGTCGCCCAGAAGCTCGACAAGCTGGGCATGCGCGGCTCGGAAACCGGTGAGCTGGTCTTCGAGGACTGTGAAGTGCCGGAAGAGAACATCATGGGGCCGCTCAATGAGGGCGTGAAAGTCCTGATGTCCGGTCTCGATTATGAACGCGCGGTCCTGGCATCAGGCCCGGTGGGCATCATGCAGTCCTGCATGGACATCGTCATGCCTTACATTCGCGAGCGCCAGCAATTCGGCAAGTCGATCGGTGAATTCCAGCTGGTCCAGGGCAAGCTGGCAGACATGTATGTGCGCATGAACGCGACGCGCGCCTATGTCTACGCCGTCGCCCAGTCCTGTGACCGGGGCGAGACAACCCGCAAGGACGCCGCAGGTGCCATTCTCTACGCGGCTGAAAACGCAACGCAGATGGCGCTGGATGCGATCCAGCTGCTGGGCGGAAACGGCTATATCAACGAATATCCGACCGGCCGCCTGCTGCGGGACGCCAAACTTTATGAGATCGGCGCCGGCACGTCGGAAATCCGCCGCTGGCTGATCGGCCGCGAACTGTTCGGCGAAACCGCCTGATCCGATCAATCGTCTGATGACGAACGCTCCCGGCTTGGATATCGTTTGCATATCCAGCCAGGGAGTTCTCCATGATCCACCAGTCCTTGACCGCGCTTGCCAGCCTGGCGCTGGTGTCCGCTTGTGCGTCGGCCCAGAAACCGGCGCTGGCGGGACAGATGGATATCCTGTCTGCGCAGGATACGCTGGAGGTCTGTCTCAATCGCACCTCGAATGCCGAGCCGGGTGATCCCTTATCCTGCATCGGTGAATATTCGCAGGCCTGCATGACACTTCGTCCGAATGGAGAAACCACCGTCGGCATGGTCCAGTGCACGACCGAGGAGCTGGAAGCCTGGGATGTTGTGCTCAATGCCAGCTATATCAGTCTGCGCCAGCGTCATGAGGGCACGATGGCGGCCGATGCCTTGCGGGATGCGCAACGCGCCTGGATCACCTTCCGCGATGCGGACTGCCTGGCCGAACGGGCCGTTTTCGAGGGCGGAACCATTGCCCAGATCATCCATGCCAGCTGCCAGATGGATCACACTGCCCGCCGGGCGCTGGTTCTGAGAGGGCGCCTCGACGACCTGCCGAACTGATCGGCGTCGCGAGGCGTTACATCATGGGAAGCGGCAGGTGGAGCTTGCGGCGCATGGTTTCGGAAATGCCCGCGAGCATGCCCTGGGCGGCCTCGTAACCGGCCTCGACGGATTCGTCGTAGCGCTCCCAGTCGCGCATATCCACACGGGTTTCGGGAAGGATGAGCAGGTCGGCCGCACTGCGTCCGATATCCCGGTGATCGGCAACTCCGACCGTGGCTGCGCGCATCAGCAGTGAGGCGATCGGGGGCGGGGATTTCAGGCCATTATCCTTGACCCAGCCGAGAAAGCCGGGCGGATCGATGAAATCGGCCGGGTTGAGCCCCTGGGCGCGGGTGACATCCACACCGACCACGGCACCGCGATGGAAGGCCCGCATCTGCTGGGCCGGGAAATTGGTGAAGACGGCACCATCGACCAGGATCTGGCCATTGTGCACAACCGGCGGCAACAGGCCGGGGATGGCGATCGAGGCGCGCAGTGCGTCCCTCAGCCGCCCGTCGCGGTGCACATAGGGCCGGCCATTGGCCAGGTTCGAGGACAGGCAGAAGAAGGGGCGTTTGAGATCGGCGATCTCGACATCCCCGAAATGATGTTTCAGACGCGCATCCACCTTTTCGCCCTTGACCAGCGACACCACTGGCAGGGCCCAGTCATCCAGCGGATGGCTGTCGACAAAGGCTTCACGGACGCGCGCTTCCAGCTCGTCATCGCTCCATTCCAGACCAATGCCCGCGGCGATGATCGCCCCCATGGAGGCACCGCCGACAAAATCGATCGGCATGCCCGCCTCACGCAGGGCGCGGATCGCCCCGATATGGGCATAGGCGCGGGCGCCGCCACCGGACACGATCAGGCCGACCGACTTTCCGGCGATCGTGCGGGCCAGCCTGTCGGCGTCCGCGCGGGCATGATCCTGGCGCCAGTGGAAGATGCGTGCCGCTTCGGCCGCTTCGAGCCATTCCTGCGGTCGGGCGGCCTGTCTGATCCCGCCCAGGTGCAGCAGTACCACATCGAGCAGTTTGAGCTTGGCGGCAGGCGAGGGGTCGTCCGGCAGGAGCGGGCTGGACGGCCGGGCATCGGCGCGCGCGAACACCCACATGCGATCGGCCCGGCCCATGGCGCGGCGGGCCCAGGAGGGGTTGGCGAGACGCGCGGTCAGCAGGACGATGTCATGCTCGGCCTCGATGGCGTCCAGCTTCTGCCCGCTCCAGTCGGCACAGGCTTCATCACCGATATAGCAACTCAGCCCCAGGCGTTTCAGCGCGTCGCGGAGCTCGTTGGCACGATAATCCAGATCAATCGTCGGCGAGGTCGAGACCATCGCGAAGACCTTGGGCTCTGACCCGGTCGAGCGATCCGAGCCGCGCAGCCGTGCCAGCATCATGCGCGCAAGCTCGCGCATCAGGCTGGCATGTTTGCGGGTCAGGCGTTCAAAACTGGCCTTGGGCAGGCGCACCAGCTCACTGTCGCGCAGGGCATAGACGCTGGCGCTGTGCGGGGTTTCGTCCAGCAGGGACATCTCGCCCACCGGCTCGCCAGCGCGGATATAGCCGATCAGGTCCGGCTCTCCGAGCGCGCCGTTTCGAAACGCGGCCAGCGCACCGGAGCGCACCAGGTAGAAGGCATCCGCGTCATCGCCCTCGCGAAACAGCATTTGCCCGGCCGGCAGGCAAAACCA
>JAYZXG010000321.1:0-3814 GCA_036141435.1 Pseudomonadota bacterium
CTTGTTCCCGGTCGGCATCGGCTCGGCCCCGAACACCTATTTCATGAGCCGTGCCGCCCGCATCGGCCGGGGCACCTTCACCCATATCGGCCAGGTCTCTGATGTCGCAGAAGAGATGGAACAGCTTTTCACGGCGCTGGAACGCCCGGTCATGACCAATCTGGATGCGATCTTCCCGCAGGGTGCGATCAGCGAGATCTGGCCTGCGCCCCTGCCGGACCTCTATTACGGCGAGCCTGTCGTCATGACTGCTCGCCTGGACGACCCGCAAGGCGTCATGATCCTGGAGGGTGAGACCGCGGGCACCACCTGGCGTGAGCAGCTCTCCCTGTCCGAGGCGACGCAATCCAGCGGCATCGCCACCCTGTTTGGTCGCAACCGCATTCGCGGCATCGAGGAAACCCGGTTCCAGGGCGCCAGCATGGAACAGGTCGATCGCGGTGTCCTGCAGACCGCGCTCGACTTCCACCTGGTCTCCCGCCTGACAAGCCTGGTCGCGGTCGATGCAACGCCGGCACGCCCGGCCGATGAAACCCTGGTCGCACGCCAGACCCCGAACATGATCCCGGATGGCTGGGACTTCGAGGCCGTGATGGATGACCGCATGGTCCCGGTCCAGCACGCCAGCCTCGACCCGGCCCTGATCAGCCAGCTGCGCCCGGGGCAGGACCCCGACGCGCCGCGCCTGGATGAGAACGGACTGCCCCTGCCGGCGACGGCCACGCCCCGCGAGCTGCTGACCTGGCTGGGTGCATTGCTGATGCTGCTGGGACTGATCTGGCTGATGACCCACCAGGAGCGGCGCCTGTGGTAGGCCGCGCCCGAACACGCCTGGGACAGGCCCTGGCCCCGCTTGCCGCCCTTACCCTCATTCTCAGCGGCGGCGCCCTGGTCGGACAGGGCGTGTGGATCTCGGCCAAGGCAGAAATTGCACAAGTCCTGCTCGCCAGAGCCTGGACGCGTGCGCAGGAAGGAGAGACCGCGCCAACACCATGGCCCTGGGCCGATACCTGGCCCGTGGCGCGGCTCTCCGTCCCATCCCTGGGACAACATGCCATCGTGCTGGCCGAAGCCGGAGGCGAAGCGCTGGCCTTCGGCCCCTCGCACCTCGCTGCGACACCACCACCCGGGGCCGCCGGAACCAGCGTGATCGCCGCTCATCGCGATACGCACTTCGCCTTCCTGAGGGATGTCGAGATCGGGGATGAGGTGGTGCTCGAACGCGCGGATGGCGAACGGGTGCTGTTCCGCATCACCCACACCGAGGTGGTGCACGCGGAACGCTCCGGTATTCAGCCCGAGGGTGGCCCGGCCCGCCTGGCCCTGGTCACCTGTTGGCCGTTCGGCTCGATGACACCGGGCCCGGAGCGTTATGTCGTCTGGGCGGAGAAGGTGGAAACCCTGGAGGTTCACCCTCTTCCTGCGCAGGCGTTGTCATCCCGGACGCATGCCCGGCCCTGAGCCGGGCGAAGATCCGGGACCCACAGGTCACAATCACGGGTCCCCGCTCTGCGCCCCGCTTTCGCGGGGCATCCGGCGGGGATGACAAGTTCAAGCGGGGAGGATGCTCAACGCGCGGCGGCCAGTCGGCCTTTCAGTGCGGCCAGCATGCCCTCATTGCCGGCAACGATGGAGCCCGTCTCCAGCAAGTCCGGCTTGTCGTCGATCTCGGCGACGAAACCACCTGCCTCCTTCACCAGGACGATGCCGGCAGCGATGTCCCAGGAATTCAGGTTGCGCTCCCAGAAGCTGTCATAGCGACCGGCGGCGACCCAGGCGAGATCCAGAGCCGCGGACCCCATGCGGCGAACACCGGCAGCATGCGGCATGACCTGGTGCAGTTCCTTGAGGAATTGCGCATGGCCCTTCTTGCCGGCGAACGGCATGCCGGTTGCCACGACGCTCTCGTCGAAATGCTTGCGATTGGCGACGCGCAGACGGCGATCCGCCAGCCAGGCACCACGGCCCTTCTCGGCGTGGAACATCTCGTCCGTGGCCGGGTTGTAGACCACGCCCGCAACCAGCTCGCCCTCGCGCTCCAGCGCGATGGAGACGGCAAAGTGCGGCATGCCGTGCAGGAAGTTCAGCGTGCCGTCCAGCGGATCAACGATCCACCGGTGGGACTTGTCGGTGCCTTCCACCACACCGCTTTCTTCCATGACAAAGCCATAGCCCGGACGCGCCTCGTTGAGACGGTCATAGATGATGGACTCGGCCTTCTTGTCAGCGATGGAGACAAAATCCGCCGGTCCCTTCTTGGAGACCTGCAGATGCTCGACATCACGGAAGTCACGGTTCAGCGAACGGCCGGCACGACCGGCAACGTCCGTCATCAGGGTGAGGAGTGGTGAAAGCGTTCCCAAGGTCTAGTCCGCCCGCTTCACGTAGGAGCCATCTTCCGTGGCGACGACAATGCGCTCGCCCTGGGCGATGAACGGCGGAACCGCAGTCCGCACACCGTTTTCCAGAATGGCCGGCTTGAACGAGTTGGCAGCCGTCTGGCCCTTGATGACCGGCTCGGTCTCGGTGATTTCCAGCGAGACATGCTGCGGCAGCGACAGGCCGATGGGACGATCCTCGTGGAATTCGACCACGATGGTCATGCCGTCCTGCAGGTAACGCGCCCGGTCCTCGCCAACGAAATCCTTGTTGAGCTCGATCTGCTCATAGGTTTCGGCGTCCATGAAGGTCAGCGTTTCACCGCTGTCGAACAGGAAGGTGTGATCCTTCTGCTCCAGGCGAACGCGCTCGACCTTGTCCGCCGCGCGGAAACGTTCGTTGAGCTTGCGGCCATCGAGCAGGTTCTTCAGCTCGACCTGGGCAAAGGCACCGCCCTTGCCCGGCTTTACGGCTTCGGCCTTGACGGCCACCCACAGCGTATCCTGGTGCATGATCACGTTGCCGGGTTTGATCTCATTGCCGTTGATCTTCATCGCGTCACCTATCGGGGAATGCATACATGCGGCGCAAACAGCCGCGAAAGTCGCGCTCTCCTATCAGCGAGCACGCAAAACAGCAAGTTCAGAGGGCGGTTCAGCTATCGCAGCGCGTCAACTTCCGAGCGAATGCGCTCGCGCAGGACCGGTGACAGGTCGGTTTCAAGCGCGGCCTGGAGGCCGGAACGGCGCGCCTCGTCGACTGGATGTCCGGTGAAATCCTCATGCGCCAGCAAGGCCCAGCGATAGGCCTGGCCCAGCATGTCCTCGTCCTGCGCATCGACGGCCTGGCGGGCCAGGGTCACGGCGAGCAGGAAGCGGCTTTCACCATCCCCGCCCATGGCGCCCTGTTCGAACCAGAAGCGTGCCATCTCGGCATCACGCTCACCGCCACGGCCCTGCAGCATCAGCAGGCCATACTGTCCCTGCGCCGCGGCGTAGCCCATTTCCGCGGCCTCGCGGATGAACTGCCACGCCCGCGCATCATCGCGCGGACCGCCAATGCCTTCAGCCCACATGATGCCAGCCTGCAGCGCCGCCTCGGGATGGCGTTCCTGCGCCGCCCGCTCATACCAGGACCGGGCGCTGACCAGGTCGGCCTCGCCGCCGATACCCAGATCCAGCAATTGGCCGAACTGGAACATGGCCTCGGCAAAACCTTGCTGGGCCGCTCGTTCGGCCCATTCACGCGCCCGAGCTCGCTCCTGGGGGATCGGCGATTCCCGCAATTCCAGCGCATAGGCGACCATGCCGGGCACATGACCGGCGCGAGCTGCACGCTCGAACCAGCTGCGTGGATTGTCGACGCCCGGTACGTCCTGGCGTGCCAGGCGGCCCATCTCGTAGAGGGCCAGCGGATGTTCAAGCTCGGCAGCACG
>JAYZXG010000322.1:0-3099 GCA_036141435.1 Pseudomonadota bacterium
CGCCTCGACAACATGCTCTTCCACCCCACCGAGCCACGCGTGATCGCGGTGCTGGACTGGGAGCTCTCGACGCTGGGCGACCCGCTGGCCGATTTCACCTATCAGCTGATGGGCTGGGTCATGCCGCCGGAAGTACGCGGCGGTTTCCTGGGCATCGACCTGGATGCCCACGGCATTCCGTCCATGCAGACCTATGTCGAGGCCTACTGCAAGCGCACCGGGCGTGACGGCATTCCCGAGCTGGACTTCTACTTTGCCTACAACATCTTCCGCCTCGCCTCGATCGTCCAGGGCGTCTATGCCCGCGCGCTTCAGGGCAATGCCTCCAACGCCAAGGCGATGGAAATGGGCAAGGCCGTGACGCCACTGGCACAGGCCGCGCTGGGCTTCGCGAAGAACGCGGGGGCCTAGGGCCGGGACGACCAACACCTGTTAAACAACAGGACGAATGAGAGCGTGAGGACGAATCCAAAGGCCGTCAGAACCGGCACATGGAACCATGCAATCGCGATGTTCACCTCAACGAGAAATTCGTCGATCAGCACCATGAGCAAGTAGATTGCCATCAGTACAATCGTCCCGCGCAACCATGCTGTCGCGAGGCGCCGTATCAGCTGCGCCGTGGGTTTTTTTCCGGGAACTGCATCAGTCAGAACGATTGTCCTCCGCCCAGCTCGCAATGCCGACGGCAACGCAGGCGACAACCAGGAGCACGACTGCGGGCCAGAGTGTCACTTCCACAATGTCATGACCTTTCCTCTTCTGCCTGCCCCAGACGCCTTGCAATATAGACATTGAGCACAAGGAAGGCGAGACCAACCGCGAGGCTGGCAGGGTTCACGCTACCACCCGTTGCATACATCGACAGCCCGACCAGAGCCAGGCCAGCTGCGCGCGATGATTGCTCCCAACTTCGCCAGACTGCGAGGTTTGGTCGAAACCTGTAGCTCAACAGCGCTTTCAGGCGCCGCTTCGCGCGGATGATGGTTTTCCGGAAACGCCGCATGAACAATTTATAATTGTTCTTTCTTTGTTCTACAAGCCTTGCCTTAACCAGGCAACGCGATCTAAGCCTCCAGCATGCCCATCCTGATCCTTCTCATCTCGGTTTTTGCCACGGCTTTCATCTCGGGCGTGTTCGGCATGGCGGGCGGATTGATCCTGATGGGGGTGCTGGCGCTGATCCTGCCGGTCTCCGCCGCCATGGTGGTGCACGGGGTCATCCAGTTCGTGTCCAATGGCTGGCGGGCCGTACTGCTGGTCAAATGGGTGATGTGGCGCACGCTCGCGATCTATCTCGCGGGCTCGCTCTCGGCGGGGGCGGTGCTGCTGTTCCTCACGCTGGAACTGGACAAGGCCTGGCTGTTCATCCTCCTCGGCCTGACGCCGGGGCTGATCTGGGTGCCCCGACGGTATGTCCATCTCGATGCCGAACGCCCGGTCCATGCCGTGCTGTGCGGTTTCGTGGTCACCGGGCTGAACGTGGTGTCCGGCGTCTCGGGGCCCTTGCTGGACGTCTTCTTCACCGAGACCCGGGCTGACCGGCGCGCCATCGTCGCGACCAAGGCCGCCACACAGGTGATCTCGCACAGCATCAAGGTCAGCTACTATCTCCTGCCCGCCATCACCGCCGGCGCCCTTCCCCAGACACACTGGCTGCTGATTGCCATACCGCTGTCCATGCTGGGCACCACACTCGGCGCGCGGGTGCTGGACCTGATGAGCGATATCCAGTTCAGAAACTGGACGAAATGGATCGTGACAGGTGTCGGCGTGATCTATGTGATACGCGGAGTACTCACCGTGTCAGGGAGTTAGCGCGTGCACCTCGATCCGATCCTTCTGGAAAACCACATCGTCCGTCTCGAACCGCTCGAGGAACGCCACCGCGAATTGCTGCGCGGCCCGGCCGATGATCCGGAAACCTGGCAGCTGGCGATCATCCGGGGTGATGGCGCGTATTTCGACGCCTGGTTCGACCTGATGCTGGCGGGGCAGGACAAGGGGGACCAGATCTCCCACGCAATCTGGTCGAAGACCGAGGAACGCTATGTCGGCCATTCCGCATTTCTCGCTATCAGCGAGGCTCATGGACGGCTGGAGATTGGCTGGACCTGGTATGACGCGTCGGTCCGGGGCACGCAGATCAATCCCGCCTGCAAACACCTGATGATCGGCCGCGCCATCGCCTGTGGCGCCCAGCGGGTCGAACTCAAGACCCATGGTCTGAACACGCGCTCCCAGAACGCCATGAGGAAGATGGGGGCGACCTATGAAGGCACGCTTCGCAGCCACACAAAAACCTGGCGCGGGGATTTCCGCGATACGGTCTGGTTCTCTGTCCTCAAGGATGAATGGCCGACAATCAGCGCCGGACTGGAAGCCCGGTTCTAGGCGGAGCGGGCCTTCCGGCGCGCGATTGCAGCGGCGTAGATCTCTTCGGTGCGGCGGGTAACCGCGGCCGGCGAGAAATGTTCATCGAACACGGCACGGGCGTCAGCGCGCCAGCGCATGGCCCGCTCGTCGCTGGCGAACAGCTCACGGATTTCCGCCGCCAGCGCGTCAGCATCCGTCGCAGGATAGAGCGCGCCGCCGCGCCCGTCCGGAAACAGTTCGGGAATTCCACCAGAGGCGGCCCCGATCACCGGCGTGCCCTCGGACATCGCTTCAACACCGGTGCGCGGGAAGGGTTCAGCCCAGATCGACGGGATCACCATGGCGCGCGCCTCGCGCATCAGGGCCCTCGCATCCGCGCTAGGAATACGGCCCAGGAAACGCAGGCCCGGAAGATCTGTTGCCTGCTGCTCGAGCGCCTCTCGGGCCGGGCCATCGCCGGCAATGAGCAGCTCGCCCTCCACCCCGGCCCTGCGCCAGGCCTCGATCAGCACGCCCACGCCCTTTTCCGCCGACAGACGCCCGACAAAGACCAGCTTGCGTGACAATGCGGTGCCGGCCGGCCCGGCAGCGGCCACGACGTTGGGCTTGGCGTAGACCGTGTCCGGATCGAACCCGCCCTCGATATATTTCGAGCGCACGTAATCGGATACCGCGATGAAGGCGTCTGT
The DNA here is from genome assembly GCA_036141435.1 of Pseudomonadota bacterium. Taxonomy (GTDB): domain Bacteria; phylum Pseudomonadota; class Alphaproteobacteria; order Caulobacterales; family Maricaulaceae; genus Maricaulis. Next base: position 3,066 of record JAYZXG010000322.1, read on the forward strand.
TTCGCGTGACCAGGTCCCGATCATCCGATGCGTC
>JAYZXG010000323.1:0-5272 GCA_036141435.1 Pseudomonadota bacterium
CTTGCGATAGGCGTCGACGCTCGTCTGCAGGATTTCTTCCGAAATCCGCAGATCCATCGTGAATTCCTGGGCGGCGACCCACAGGCGCATGATCTCGATGCCGTACTTCTTGGCAATCTCGTTCGGGGCCAGTGTATTGCCCAGCGACTTGGACATCTTGCGGCCATCACCCGCCATCACGAAACCATGGGTCAACACGCCGTTGTAAGGCGCGCGGCCGCGCGTTCCGCAGCTCTCGAGCAAGGAAGACTGGAACCAGCCGCGGTGCTGGTCAGACCCTTCAAGATAGAGATCGGCGGGCCATTTCTGGCTCTTGCGGTCCTCCAGGGAGAATGCGTGCGTGGATCCGCTGTCGAACCAGACATCGAGAATGTCGGTGACCTTTTCCCACTCGTCCGCATTGTAGTCCTCGCCGAGGAATTCCTCAGCCGGGCGTTCAAACCAGGCGTCTGCGCCTTCCTGCTCAACGGCATGGACGATACGCTCGTGAACCTTGTGGTCGTTGAGGACACGGCCGGTGCCCGTCTCGACGAACATGGTCAGCGGCACTCCCCAGGCCCGCTGGCGGGAGACCAGCCAGTCCGGACGCCCTTCGACCATGGAACGGATGCGGTTTTCCGCCTGCGGCGGGGTCCACTCGGTTTCACCGATGGCCTTCAGGGCCGCTTCGCGCAGCGTGCCGCCGGATTTCATCGGGCGATCGATGGCGATGAACCACTGCTGGGTATTGCGGAAGATGACCGGAGCCTTGGACCGCCAGGAGTGCGGGTAGGAGTGCTCTAGACGACCGCGGGCCAGCAGTTTGCCGTGCTCGATCAACTGATCCATCACAGCCTTGTTGGCCGGACCGTCCTGGCCCTGTTTCTTGCCATCCAGGCGGATGATGTGAAGACCGGCGAACAGCGGGATGTGATCGTAGTACGAGCCATCCTCGCCCACCATGTGGGGAACCGGCTGCTGCTTGTCATGCCATTCCGGATTTTCCATCCAGGCGACATAGTCTTCCGCACCGTGACTGGGAGCCGTGTGAACGAAGCCCGTACCGGCCTCGTCCGTGACATGGTCACCGGCCAGCAGCGGGACCGCATAATTCCAGAACCGATCGGCCTCGAAGAGCGGGTGTGAACACACCAGACCCGACGGGTCGACATTACAGATACGGTCAGCGGATTCGATGAAAGCGGCTTCCTTGGTCGCTTCCCAGAGATTGTCCGCGACGATCAGCGTGTCGCCCGGCATCGACCAGGGCGCAAAGTCCGTCGCCTTCATGGCGGTGATCTTGTAGAGGCCGTAACGGACCTCAGGCGAATAACAGATCGCCTTGTTGCCCGGGATCGTCCACGGGGTGGTCGTCCAGATGACGACATGCGCACCAACACAATCCTTGGGGACCGCGGATCCGTCCTTGCGAACGCCACGGACCGGGAATTTCACATAGATCGTCGAAGACGTCTTGTCCTGGTACTCCACCTCGGCCTCGGCCAGAGCCGTCTGTTCGACCGGAGACCACATCACAGGCGCAGACCCGGAGAAGACCAGGCCCTGTTCCACGAATTTCAGGAATTCGCGCACGATGGCGGCTTCCGCAGAGAAGGCCATTGTGGTGTACGGATCGTCCCATTCGCCGGACACGCCGAGACGCTTGAACTCATCGCGCTGCACGCCCACCCATTCTTCGGCATATTCCCGACACGCGGCGCGGAATTCCTTTTTCGGAACGTCATCCTTGCGCTTGCCCTTGGCGCGGAAATTCTGCTCGACCTTCCATTCGATCGGAAGACCGTGACAGTCCCAGCCCGGGCGATACGGCGCGTCAAATCCCAGCATCTGGTGCGAGCGGACCACGATATCCTTGAGGATCTTGTTCTGGCCGGTACCGATATGAATGTGACCATTGGCATAAGGCGGGCCGTCATGCAGGACCCAGCGCTCGCGATCTTCGCTCTGCGCGCGCAGGTTTTCATAGACATTCAGCTCTTCCCAGCGCGCCAGCCATTCAGGCTCCTTCTTGGGCAGACCGGCCCGCATCGGGAAATCGGTCTCGGGAAGGAAAAGGGTCGGGCGGTAATCGCGGGTGGTCTCGGTGCCGTTATCGGCCGTGGTATCCGTCATCGGATTTAGTCCCTGGAATATGGATCAATTACAAACGTGTTCGCACTACCCGGAACTGCGAGCATCAAGCCCGGCAGCCCGGGCCGATAATTCGGCGCGCCGCTATGGCAGCAGCCACATTCTCGAACGTCGTATGCAATCTGGATTGGACCATGCACCGCGTGTAACAGAGGCCGTCAGGACGGTCCAGCCGCAGCGCTCAGCAAGTCACGTGCACGTTGTGCATCGAGCGCAATCTGTGCCTTGAGTGCATCCAGCCCGTCGAACTTCATCTCAGGGCGGATGAAATGTTCAAAGCCGACGCTCAACGTCTTGCCGTAGAGGTCGCCGTCAAAATCGAACAGGTGGATTTCGAAGCGTTCGGTCAGCCCGTCCACCGTCGGTCGATAGCCGAAATTGGCCACGGCAGGGCGTTCGGGCGGCGCGCCGTCAATGCCGACGCGGACTGCATAGACGCCGTGCTCCGGCCGCACATAGTCCGACATGTCGACATTGGCCGTGGGAAAACCGATGGTTCGACCGCGCTTGTCGCCGTGAGCGACCTCGCCCTCGACAATCCAGCTCTGGCCCAGCAACACCTTGACCGCGTCCATGGCACCGTCGGCGATAGCCTTGCGGATCCGGGTCGAGGAAATCTTGTCGACGCCATTATCGAGCAACTCGGCGAAGTCCGCCCGTATGCCGCGCGCCTCGCCGAGAACCGCGAGATCGGTTGTAGTCCCTGCGCGACGATGGCCGAAATGGAAATCGGCGCCGGTCACGACACCGCGCACACCCAGTCCTTCACTCAGGACCGTCTCGACAAAGACTTCGGGCGACATCTGCGCCATCGTGGCATCAAATTCGAGCTGAAAAACATGGGCAACGCCGAGGGCCTCCAGTCGCGCATTGCGACGGCCGGCGCTCATGATGCGGAAAGGCGGAGCGTCCGGGGCAAAGAAACGCCGCGGATGAGGTTGGAAGAGCGCGACGCCGAGCGGTGCGCCCATGTCGCCCGCCAATTGCCGCGCCTTGTTGATCACCACCTGGTGACCGGCGTGCACGCCATCGAAATTGCCCAGGGCGATGACACACCCCCGACCGTCCGCCTCGATGGCGTCATATCCAGCCCAGACGCGCAAGACTTACGCGTCCTTCTTCTTGCGACGCTTGCGGACCATGACCTCGGCCTCGGCGCGCATCAGTTCCTTGCCATCCGCCATGCACACGCAGTCCATAACGGCCTTGCGCGACTTCAGGTCCACCGATTTGACGGTTACGCGCGTGGTCACCTCGTCACCGATCCGGGTCGGCAGGGCAAAACGCATATTCAGCCCGAGGAAGATCGCACCCGGCCCAGGCAGTTGGTTTCCCAGGACGCCGGAAATGAAGGACGCGATCAGCGCGCCGTGTGCAATTCGTCCACGAAATGGCGTCTTGCGCGCAAATTCTTCGTCCATATGCACGGGATTGTAGTCGCCGGACACTTTCGCGAACAGCTCCAAATCCTCTTCAGTAACAACCTTAACCGCTTCTGCGGAAAGGCCAATTTCCATTTCTTCAAGCTCAATGCCGGTCTGCTCAGACATGCGACTCTCCGTATTTTTTCCCGCTTTAACCGATTTTTATCCGCACTTGTCTAGGGTTCCCCTGAAGACAGCGCAAAAAGCTGTCCTTGTGGAAGAACACGCCGAGTGGATGGAGACTAAGTATGGCTGTCGAAATGACTATGCCGATCCTGGTGGTAGACGACTACAAAACCATGATCCGCATCATTCGCAACCTGCTCAAGCAGATTGGATTCGAAAACGTCGATGACGCTGCGGACGGGCAAGAAGCTTTCGAGAAAATGCAGAAGAACAAGTACGGTCTGGTGATTTCAGACTGGAACATGGAGCCGATGACCGGCTACGAGCTCCTGCAGAAAGTGCGCGCCGATGAGGGGCTTAAATCGACCCCCTTCATCATGGTTACAGCAGAATCCAAGACGGAAAACGTGGTTGCCGCCAAGAAGGCCGGCGTCAACAACTACATCGTTAAGCCGTTCAATGCTGGGACGCTCAAATCAAAGATGTCGGCGGTCCTGGGCGAATTCTAAGCCCTGACATCCTCGCTGAATGATGAATTGAGTTTGCAAAGGAAGGAGGGCCCCATGCCCGCCGCCAATGTTGCCGCGCAGGTTCGTACGTCGCTCGCCACACTGAAGGCCAGTGATCTACAGGACGCGCAGATCATGGAGGTCCTGAAGCTGGCACACCAGCTGACGGATACGATGAAGCTGTTCTTCAGCTCTCTCGACCAGTCGATCTGCCAAGAGTTCAACTATATCGCGGAATACATCTCCCGGACGCGCGACGAAATCGCCGCCCTGCGCCCGAACGATATCAAGAAAGAACGCATCCCGACCGCTGGTGCGGAGCTGGAAGCCGTCGTCACAGACACCGAGAAGGCCACCGAGGTCATCATGTCTGCCGCAGAATCCGTTCTGTGTGACGAGGAAACCGACTACGACACCTACCGGGCCAATGTTGAAGCCAAGATGATGGAAATCATCGAAAGCTGCAGCTTCCAGGACCTGGCGGGACAACGTGTCTCCAAGGTGGTCGGTAGTCTCCGCCACGTCGAAGACCGTGTCGCTCGATTTGCTGAAGTCATGGGCGTTCGTGACGCCGATGGCGGACCGCAGGAAGAAACGGCCGAGGAAAAGCGCAATCGCGAACAACTCCTCAATGGTCCGGCGATCGGTGGTCCCGAAACCAGCCAGGATGACATCGATGCGATGTTCGCCGATGCTGGTGGCGATGCCGCCCTGGATCAGGGTTCCATCGACTCCCTGTTCGACTAGGACCAGACAAGTTGTGGCGCGATCCAGCGCGCCTCGACCCCATATTCCGCAAGGATTGCGACGACGGTTTCAGGACTGAAACCGTCGTCTCGCATTTCAGCCTCGAGAATTCCGCCGGCGATCAGCATGGCATCCACGCCGGCGCGTGCCGCGCCCGCGATATCCGTTTCAGGCCCGTCGCCGATGGCCAGCACACGGCCACCGTCGATACGGTCCCCGACCTTCACCTTGCGATAGCGGCCGTTCGACAGCCGCACCAGCGCACGGCGGTCCGAGGGCTGACCATAGACGCCGATCAGGTTGATCCGGTTCAGGTTGATCGCGTTGCGCAACGTC
>JAYZXG010000324.1:0-13157 GCA_036141435.1 Pseudomonadota bacterium
ACACCACAGTCCTGCCGGTCAGATACCAGGAAACCCGCCAGCAGCTGGCGGGTTTCATGCTCCGAACGGGGCAAGATCGTGAAATACCGTGTCCGAATACGGGCCCGGGTGGAGGGCAATTCCACCCGGGCTCGCTATGCCTAGAAGCGCTTGGAGACGCGGACGAAGCCACGGCGGCCGATCACGTCATAGCCGGCACCTTGCGGTACGGAACGCGTGTTCAGGCCGAAGTCCGTGGAGACATCCTCATCGATCCGGATCGGATCGCGGTCGAAGACATTGTTCACACCGGCACGCAGCGTCCACGTTCCAGCTTGATAGCTGATGGATGCATCGTGATACATGGTGGACGGAGCCCGGTAACACCGTACTACGTTCAGCGTACCGTCCGCGCTCAGGCAGTTGGTCGGAACGTCAGCGGCGTCAGCCGTCTGCTCGCCGATGTAACGCGCTTGCCAGAACAGCGTCCAGTCACCTGTCATGAGGCGCGCCGTCGCGGTCGCACGCCATTCCGGATAACCGATCTCCGTATCGAACTCCTCGACCGTCGTGTTGCCAGCGACCGTCGTGGTCTGGCTGATCTCGTCCGTCCAGGTGGAGACGAGGTTCAGCTCACCGCGGAAGGACCGGCCCAGAGCGTCGAAATCCTTGCCGAGGAAGGCATCGATATCGATACCCGAGGAGACCTGCTCGGCGATGTTGAACGGCGTGACGTCCACATTGACCAGGAACGAGGTATTGGTGTCACGGTCACCGATACGCTGACAGAACGGATCGTTCGGGAAGTTGCTGGACTGATAGCAGGACAGGACGATCTGCGAGGTCGTCGGGTTTTCCACGGAGTCCTCGATGGAGATATCGAAGTAGGAAACACCCAGGCGTGCATCGAAGGAATCGAACCAGGGCTGCTCGATCACGAAACCGGCCGTCAGGGACGTCGAGGTTTCCGGATCCAGACCGGTATTGCCGCGGTTATTGGCTTCAACCGAACCACCGAACACACCCAGAGACAGGCTGAACGGATCCAGGCCTTCGGCCTGACAGTTCGCGATGACCTGGGCAGAACGGTTGTCCTGGGACGCGTCATAGTCGAAGTCATTATCGCCATCGAGATCAACCTGAGCGAGGGCCGGGACACGACACGGGTCCGGATCGCTCGGGAAGAAGCTCTGGCCCGCCAGGAAGAGCTCACGCAGGTTCGGCGCGCGGAAAGACGTGCCGTACGTGGTGCGGAAGGTCAGCCAGTCGGTCGGCATGTAACGCAGCTTGCCGGAGTAGACGCTGTTCTGACCGTAGAACTCGTTGTCCACGAAACGAGCGGCGAGATCGAGGGTCAGGTCTTCAACCATCGGAGCGCCGGCCATCAGCGGCAGGGAAACCTCGCCGAAGATATCGTAGGATTCCACGGAACCCACCGTCGGAGCATCCGCGAAGAAGCCATCGAGCAGGCCGCGCGCAGCTGTGTCATCCGCTTTCGTTTCGATCGCGGTTTCACGCCATTCGAAGCCGAATACACCCTGGACATCGCCGGCCGGCATCGCGAACAGCGGTCCGGTCGCATAGGCGCCCAGGATGCGTTCATCGACGAAGGTCGTGACATCACGAACACCACGAAGATAGTTGGTGATGTCCTCGACCGTATAACCATCCGTGGAATAGGTCGGATCACCACCATCGGTGCGCCACAGACCCAGGTCCAGCGGGTTGAGCGGGATACATTCTTCCGGTGACGGCGTGCCGGCGAAATCACCCACCTGGGTGAAGTCGATACCCTGCGCACACACGACATTGCCGGAGGCGTCGAGCTCATGGTGCAGGGACTGCCACAGCGCATTCTCGCGAACGCCGGTCCGGCGCGAATGACCCTGCGAACGGGTGTAGCCGGCAAAGGCCTCATAATCCCAGTCGCCCAGGCCGATGAAGCCCAGATCACCTTCCAGGCCCGAAATGAAGCGGTACTGGGTCAGCTCGACATCAACAATGTCGCGCCACGGCTGCGTCGGGCGGGCCGTGAAGGCATCACCCGCGAACGGCGTCCCCAGGAATGCGCCCTCATACGGCGTGCCCGCAAACCCGGAGTTGAACGGGTTGTAGGCGTTGTCGGCCGGAACCGAGACGTCGAACGTCGCCCAGTCCTGGACGAACAGCGTCTGGCGGTTGGCCAGGTTCATCTCCAGGAATGCACGCGTTCCCGGCAGGGTTTCGCTGATGTCGTAGGAACCCCGGAAATAGGCGGTCGTGGATTCACGCGCCGTCGTCAGCCAGGACGCCTGGTTCAGGTTGATGGAGGTGTTGCGCAGGCTGTCACCGTCGAACGGCCAGACCATGAAACCGTCCAGGACACCGCCTTCACGCTCGAACGGGGTGAATGTCGCACCCGGTGCCGGACGCACGAAGGCACCGCCAAAGCCCGGGGTACCGATCCATGCGCCAAAGGCCTGCCAGGCGTGGCTGTTACCCTCGGTCCAGGACGGAATGTTGGAACCCGGATTATTGGCATCCTCGATGATGTCGATCGGGCCGTACCGCGTGCCGGTATACATCCAGTCACGGCTGTCACCGAGGAGCTCTTCGGTCTGGGTGTACTCGACACCGAACAGGAACTCACCCCGGTCGCCGGTGGCACCCATCAGCACGGACGCCTGCGCCTGTTCGCCGCCCCCTTCGGTGAAGGTCTGGAACAGATCGGCCTGGAAGCCCTCGTAATTGTCCAGCAGCACCATGTTGATCACACCGGCAACGGCGTCGGCGCCGTAAACGGAAGACGCGCCGTCGAGCAGGATGTCGACCCGCTGGATCATCGTGGACGGGATCAGGGAGATGTCGGGCGATGTCGGGGCGCCCTCGACACCGGCCGGTGCCATGCGACGACCATTGACCATGACCAGCGTACGCGCGTCAGACAGCCCGCGCAGCGAAACGGTCTCGCCACCCGGACCAGCCGTGGTGACATTGGTTGCGTTCACGGTCGCATCCAGCTGGATGCCCTGAACAACCGTCGTGTTGCGGAGGATATCGCCAACATCAACCAGACCGGCTTCGGCGATGGTCTCGTCATCAATCACCTGCAGCGGCGATGTGGATGTGAAGCTGTCACGACGGATACGAGAACCCGTGACGACAATGCGATCCTCGATTTCTTCTTCTTCCGCCTGCTGCGGAACCTGCTCTGCGTCTTGCGCGTAAACCGGTGCCAGTCCGATGCTGAAAGCGGTCATGCCAGCGAGCATCGTGGATGCCAGCAGGCTGTTTTTTTCTTTTAAAATCATTTTACCCCTCGGTAGCAGTCGCCCCTTTTTCGGGGACGATGTTTGATGACGAGGGATGGATGCGGCCTGCAGTCTCCTGCAGATCTGCCCGCCCCTCGCGCTGGAGGAACAGGCCAAAAAAGGCGAACACATCGAAACTGTAATGTCGCCAATCACGTCTCAGTGTGACGAGGGGGCTTCACACCGCTGAACTCCTCTCAAATCCGTCCGAAATTTAATGCGCCCGCACGAGTGGGCGGTGTGAGGTATCAAATCGGGTCGCGCTGGGACGAATGACCGGTTTTTGGGGCCGAATGACCGGCTCCAGCCCGGATTCGACCCCATATCTGTCCATATTTTCACTAACTTAGCGAAAATGTAAGCCGGAGTTCTGTTGACAGAAACCAATCGCAGACGTGACGATATCAACGCTCCAGGCTCAGGGTGGGTCAGCGATTTCCGGCGCCAGATGGCGTCGGTCTCGATGACCCGGGGCGAATGGGACACAAGTTCTGCAAGGAGGGGATCTTTCGGAACGGCTGTCACAAACGGCGCGGTGGCAAGGAGGTGCACACCGGCCAAGTAGAGGACGTCGATCATGCGAATAATCGCCTACGAACCCAGCGTTTCACACGCTCAACATCTCCGCGATGTCTTGTCCGGATTCTCCGGTGTGCGGACTGTGGATTGCCACCGGTCCGGCACCACCTTGATGGATGCCTGTCTCGCGCAGAACCCCGACGTGCTGTTTCTCGATGCTGACGGTTTTGACTTCGAACGCATCACCCGGGAACTGCACGAAGCGGGTCTCTTCCCGCTCATTGTCCTGTGCAGCAATCTGCCGGAAATGGCGGCGCCCGCCTATGACATGGGCGCTGCGGATTTTGTCCTGCGGCCGGTCAATCCGATCCGTCTGGAGGAAACCGTTCGACGACTGGATGTCCAGCTGCGCGAACGCGAGGCTGCGTCACGGATCGCGGTGATGACCGAAACCATCGAGGCTCTGCGCCAGTCACGGGCACCCGGCAGCCAGGCGTCCAAATACAAGGACTTCTGGATCAAGCAGCGCAATGAAATCATCCGGGTGCCGCAATCCGAGATCATCTGGATCGAGGCGGCGCGGGGATATGTCTATTTTCACCTGCAACACCGCCAATTGCTGCACCGGATCTCGATGCGCGAACTCGAGGCGTCTCTGGATCCGACGGTATTCCTGCGGATCCACCGGTCCGGCATCATCAACACCCGTGCCCTGACCAAGACACTCAGCGACAAGCACGGCGTTTATGCGGTCGAGCTCAACAATGGTTCGAAGGTCCGGATCGGTCGCAAATACCGTCCGGCGCTGACGGACTTCATGGTGGGATTTTCGCCGGCTGCGAATGAAACCCGGCCGCTGCGTACCGAAGCCGCCTAGTCGGGCAGGTAGCCCGCATCTGACAGCAAGGCGATCGCGAAATCCCGGCGGAAGCTGCGGATATCGCGATAGTCTTGCGCCCGGGCGTAAAGCGCGAACACGACACCGGGCTGGTTGTCGCGCCGGATGTATCCGACGTACCAGCCCTCCCAACCCTCACCATCACGGGCGCCCGCACCGGTCTTGCCGTGCAGGCGCGCATCGGGATCATCCTGGTCAAGGCTGATGGCGTGCAACCGCTCGAGATGCTCTGCGCTGATATCGACCTCGCCGAGCTGCAATTGCTGCAGGAATAAAACCTGCTCCCAGGGGGAAATCTGCAGGTCACGCCCCAGCCAGAACCCGTCATCGCCGATATCCAGCATCGCATTGCCATAGCGCCAGTCGGCCAGGGTTTCGCGGTAGGTTTCGCCGCCCACGCACTGGGCGATCTGCCGGTAATACCAGACCACGGAGTTGCGGAAGGCGCTTTCCAGATCATGGTCACCGCGCCAGGCATCCGGCCAGAAATCAGCCGACGGCCAGCGCTCCGCGTCCCAGTTCAGGCGCTCGTCCGGCTGGAGACAGGCATCGGCTTGCAGGCCGATCAGCGTGTTCAGGATCTTGAAGGTCGACCACGGCGCGTGGCGCTCATAGATCTGCGAGCCTTCCAGCACCAGCTTGCGCCCGGTCGCCAGATCCAGGGCCACGAAATCAACCCGGTCGGCAGAGATCTGTTCCTCATAGGCGGCACGAGGCACGGTAATCATGTCCGACCACACCGCAGCACTACCGCCATCACACGCCCCGACACACAGGCTCACAAAGCTCGCCAGCCGGACCAGGGCTGACCGGCTCATCCAACCACGCATAACACTGTCCCTCGCAAACACGCCGAGCGGGAATACTGCTGCGGAGTGTGGTCAAAGCATGGCGGGCAGGTTCAGGAGAACACCCTGAACAACAGGCGCACGGCCACCAGCAGGATCAGCACCCCGGTCAGCTGTCGGATACGCGCGGCAGGCAGCAGCTGGATACCCAGCCGGTTGCCCAGCCATCCGCCGAGCAGGACCGCCGGAACCAGGAGGACGAGACTGTCGATCGCGCCTGTCACCGCGTTGTCCGGCTTGCTGATCTGGCCGAGCAGGCCAGCGATGGAATTGAGCAGGATGAACAGGCTCGACGCCGCTGCGATCTGCCGCTCCGACCCCCAGCGCATCATGTAGAGCAGCGGCGCGAGGAAGATGCCGCCACCAATCCCGACCAATCCCGCAACCAGCCCGGTTGATCCGCCAGCCAGGGCCAGCGGCCATCGATACTGCGCAACATCCGCGCCCAGTTGCGGGGACCGCACTAGCAATACCAGCGCCGACACCAGCAGGGCGAACGCCAGCAATACTGTGAAATGGCCTTCCGACAGCGGTATGCGACCGCCCAGCCAGGCCAGAGGAACAGACAGGATGAGCGCGGGCAAAAGACGCTTGATCGGCAACAGGCCCGCGCGGCCATAGCGCAGACAACTACCCGCCACGACGGCGATATTGCAGCTGAGCGAGATCAACGGGATCAGGCGATAACCCACCTCACCCACCGCCAGCAAGGCGGTATAGGTTGATCCCCCGCCAAAACCCACGGACGCGTAGATCGTTGCGGTGACCAGGAAGAGCGCTGCGAACAACAGGGGCATCGCTGTTGTGTTGCCGCATCCGGGCAGGCTTGGCTAGCCCGGTCGTGCCGACAGCGTCTCAGACCGCCTCACGATGACATCACAAGCTGAGGAGCATGCAGAGAGCGGGTTCGCTTTCTCGTCACCCTTGTCCTAAGTAACAGGGGTAGAACACCGGCAGCAGACATTTGGACAGCAACACCCACCCCGTGACCCAGCCTCCGCTGATCGACGCCTTTGGTCGTCGCATCAGTTACCTGCGCCTGTCGGTGACGGATCGATGTGACCTGCGCTGCCAGTATTGCATGGAAGAACAACCAACCTTCCTGCCGAAACAGGACCTGCTGTCCTATGAGGAGCTCACCGCGATCTGCGACAGCTTTATCGCGCGGGGTGTCAGCAAGATCCGGATTACCGGCGGTGAGCCGCTCGTACGCCGCGACGTCCTGTCCCTGATCGAAGCCCTCGGCCAGCGTCTGGGCAATAGCGGATTGCGCGAAGTCTGCCTGACCACCAATGGCACCCAATTGACGCGATATGCCACCCGGCTGGCCGACGCCGGTGTGCGGCGGATCAATGTCTCCCTGGATACGCTGGACGAGGTGATGTTTCAGCGCCTGACCCGGAATGGCCGCCTGGACGACGTGCTCAGCGGGATCGATGCCGCCCAGAAGGCCGGGCTCCAGGTCAAGATCAACGCCGTCGCGCTCCAGGGCGAGAATGAACACCAGATCGAGGATCTCATGGTCTGGGCGCATGGCCGTGGCCTGGACATGAGCCTGATCGAGGTCATGCCGGTCGGAGAAATCGGGGTGCAGCGCAACACCCAGTTCCTGTCTCTGAAGACGGTGCGCGATCGCCTGGAGGAACGTTTCACCTTGCGCGATATCGCGCTCGATACCGGCGGCCCGTCCCGGTATGTCCAGGTCGAGGAAACCGGCGGTCGACTGGGCTTCATTTCCCCCCTGAGCCACAATTTCTGCGAAACCTGCAACCGTGTTCGCGTGACCTGTACCGGCAAGTTGTACATGTGCCTGGGCAAGGAAACATCCGTCGATCTGCGCGATGCCTTGCGTGCTGGCGGCCGGGCGGCGCTCGACGAGCGCCTCGACATGGCCATGGCCAACAAGCCGGAACGCCATGACTTCGACGTCAGCGAGCAGGGCCAGGCCGCCGTCACACGCTCGATGGCAGAGACCGGCGGCTAGTACCGGCGCCCGCACGCGCGTCGTTTCCGCTTGCTGAATTTTCAATATTGCGCTCTATTTTGCATTCTTTTGCATAACGACCGAGAGCGCCACCATGATCCGCCTATTCCGCCCAGAGACCCTTGCCCCGCTACTCGCCGCCTTGCTGGTCATGGCCTGCTCGAACGCATCTGTATCTGTGCAGATTGTAGATTATCAGCGCGCAGAAGTCAGCTCACCGGACGGACGGATCAGCTTTTCGGTCTGGAGCGAAAACGGCACGCCCCGTTATTCCGTCATGTTTGACGCGGTTGAAGTCGTTCGCTCATCACGACTCGGTTTTCGATTTCTTGCAGCGGCGCCTCTCGAAACGGGACTAACCCTCTCGGCGGTGCACTCAAGCGGTTCGGACACCAGCTGGGAGCAGCCCTGGGGCGAACGACGCATCGTGCGCGACCATCATAACGAGCTGGTGGCGAGCTTTCGACGGGAGAGCAATCCCGAGCTCGGCTTCGACCTGCGCATTCGTGCCTTTGATAGCGGCATCGGCTTTCGCTATGAGGTGATCGGCGAGGCGCCGCACGCCATTGTCGACGAAATCACCCGCATCAACCTGCCGGAACACTCCACCGCCTGGTGGATCCCCGCCGCCGGGTGGAACCGGTATGAATACCTCTACCAGGAGACCCCGCTGAGCGAGGTGGACCGGGCGCACTCCCCGTTCACCGCGCGCCTGCCTGATGACGGCCCCTGGATCGCCATCCACGAGGCGGCGCTTCACGACTATTCCGGCTTTTACCTCGACCAGGCCCGCGGCGGCATCCTGGACATCAAGCTTGCGCCCGGATCGGACGGGGTTGCCGTTCATGCCGGTGCTGAATTCACCACGCCCTGGCGAACCATCCAGATCGCCGATGAGGCCGTGGGCCTGATCAATTCGGATATCATCCTCAATCTCAACGAACCCAATGTGCTGGGCGATGTCAGCTGGGTGGAGCCGGGCAAATATGTCGGCATCTGGTGGGGCATGCATATCAACACGCAGACCTGGGGCTCGGGTCCGATCCACGGGGCAACCAATGAAAACACACGCGAAATGATCGACTTTGCTGCCGAGAACGGCTTCTCCGGCGTACTGGTGGAGGGCTGGAATCTCGGCTGGGATGGCGACTGGTTCAATCGCGAGGAGACCTTCTCCTTTACCGAGAGCTATCCGGATTTCGACATCGAGGCGCTGGCCGCCTATGCCCGTGAACGCGGCGTTCGCCTGGTTGGTCACCACGAGACCTCCGGCGATCTGACCAATTACGAAAACCAGATGGATGCCGGCTTCGCGCTGTACAACCGTCTGGGCATTGCCCAGGTCAAGACCGGCTATGTCGCCGATCAGGGTGACCTGGTTCGATATGATGAAGACGGCACGCCGCGCTATGAATGGCACTACGGGCAATATGCGGTGAACCACCATCTGAGCGTGATCCAGAACGCCGCCAGTCACCAGATCTCGATCAATGCGCACGAGCCGGTCAAGGATACGGGCATTCGCCGCACCTATCCCAACGCGATTTCCCGCGAAGGCGCCCGCGGCCAGGAATACAATGCGTGGGGACACCCCCCGAACCCGCCGGAACACACATCCATGCTGGCCTTCACGCGCATGCTGTCCGGCCCGATGGACTTCACGCCAGGCATTTTCGACCTGATCCCGCGCGAGGACAGCCCGTCACGCGTGGAAACCACGCTGGCCCGCCAGCTGGCCCTTTATGTGGTGCTCTACAGCCCGATCCAGATGGCCGCCGACCTGCCGGAAAATTACCGGGCCCGGCCGGACGCCTTCCAGTTCATCCGCGATGTGCCGACAGACTGGGACGAGTCCATCGCCCTGCAGGGCGCGCCCGGTGAACTGATCGTCTTCGCCCGCCAGGAACGCGGCGGTCAGGACTGGTATCTTGGCGCTGCAACGGATGAAGAGGCACGCCAGATCAGCGTGCCGCTCGATTTCCTCGAGGCGGGGCGCACCTACGAAGCCCAGATCTATCGCGATGGTGAGAACGCCGACTGGGACAGCAATCCCTATGAGATCATCATCGAGCGCCAACAGGTGAGCCATACAGACACGCTGGATCTGCCACTGGCTCCGGGCGGCGGCGCCGCCATTCGCTTCCGCGCCCTGGAGGACTAGGGATGTTGCGCCGGACCATCGTCAGCCTCGCCAGCCTTCTCGCCGCCTGCCAACAGGAGGTGTGTTGCGCCGTCGATGAACCGGCCGAGTTGATCTTCGCGTCCGAGAGCCGGATCGTGATGATCGAGAACTTTCCAGCCGCACGCGTTCTGGATCGCAATCTCTCGATCTACCTGCCTCCCGGCTATGATGAAAGCGACCAGCGCTATCCCGTGATCTATGCCCAGGACGGTCAGAACCTGTTCGAACCGGGCTACAGCTATGGCGGCGAGGCCTGGGAGGTCGACGCGGCCATGGACAGGCTGATTGGCACAGGGGCCATCGAACCAGCCATTGTGGTCGGGATCTGGAATTCACCCCAACGGCGCCGGGACTATGCCCCGCAATCCATCGTCGACAACCTGCCAGCTGAAGAGCGCGCCCTGGTCTTTGAAACGCCCAACGCCAGTGCGCTCGCTGATGGCTACACGGATTTTCTGATCCGGGAATTGAAGCCTTATATCGACCAAACCTATCGCACGCGCCCCGATGCCGCATCGACCAGCGTGATGGGGTCCAGCATGGGCGGGCTGATTTCGCTGTACACGCTGGGCCGCTTCCCCGAAGAGGTCGGACAGGTCGCAGCGCTCTCCACGCACTGGTCCATCCGCGTTTCCGGGACGCTTGTCGGGGAAGAAGCCTTGCGCTGGCAGCAAATGCTGACCCCGCACTGGGTCACATATCTGGAGGCGGCCACCTTCGACCCCGAACGCCACCGCATCTGGATGGATCACGGCACCCTCAATCTGGATTCACTCTATCCGCCCTATCAGCAAGCCGTGGACCCGGTGATGGGCCGGCTTGGATTCAGCGAGGACAGCCAGTTCGTCTCACGGGTCTATGACGGAGCAGACCATAATGAAGCCGCCTGGCAGGCCAGGATTGACGACGTGCTGATTTTTCTCCTGGCCACGGGGCAATAGGCGCAGCGCTAGTCGCGCCGCACCCAGATCTGCAGTGTTCCAGCCGGGGTCGACAGGGTTTCACGGCCACCATCCAATGTACCGCCCACACCATTTTCCGCGTCGATGGCTTCGCCATCGGCGATGCGGACCCAGTTGCCATCCGGCAGATCGACCGGGATGTCGCCATCACTGCTGCCCACATTTGCCGCCACCAGAACGCTGTCACCCATCGTGTAAGCGAGCAGGTGACCATCATCCGGCGTGAACCAGCGAACGTGCCCTTCGCGATGCTCGGCAATCCGGAAAACCTGCCCCTCGTCCGACAGTCGGAAATGGATCAGGCCACGCCACCAGTCCAGCATGCCGGCATAATCGGCCGGTGCCTCGTCAGCCGTCGCTCCGATATTCTCCCAGACGAACTGGTTGGGCGTGCGGACATTGAACGTGTCCTCGCGCCCCTTGATATGGATGTTGCGATAATCCGTCTCGACATGCTGCTCGTGGATTGGCGCGATGCCCTTGGAGCGCATGAATTCCGACCCCCCATGGATGACCACTGGCCCCAGCGAGGTGAACAGCAAGCCGGCCGCGATGCGGTAATGCGGCTCGTTCACGCCATTGCGACCATCCCAGTCACTCAGCGCAAACCGGTCCGCCAGCGTCCAGTTGTCGTGGATATCCATGTAGTTGAGGCCCTGATTGGGCGAGACCGGCTCGTCGGAGAAGGTGTTGGCGATCGCCATCATGACGCGGTCGCGCAGGTCCGCATTGCCGCCTGACCAACCCAGATCCGTCGCCGGGTTTTCCAGCACGAAGGGCGAACCGACAAAGGCGTTGCGCGCCTCATCCTGGAAGAAGGTGATCGGCGCATCTTCCTTGTACCAGTCCCAGTCCGGCATCTCGCGGATCCAGGGGTCGTTCACATCGATCCACGGTTCGCCATAGATGATGACATCATCGCCCAGCTCGCGACGCAGCGCGTAGAGCGTCTGTTCATCGATCTGGCCGGCGAGGTCGATGCGGAACCCGTCAATGCCGAACTCCTCGATGAGCTGGCGACACTGGTCGATCAGCCAGCGCTGGACCATGGGACGATCCTCGGTCTTCACCTCATTGCCGAACGTGCCGATATGCACGCCATCCTCGTTCAGACGGTAATAATAGAACCGGTCGAGGCCGGAGAAGTTCAACGGTGTATCGCGATCCTCCATGCTCTCGCCGGTGTGGTTGGGCACAATGTCGATGATCACGGCGATACCGCGGTCATGGAAGACCTGGACCAGATCGCGGAACTGGTCGCGCTGGGCACCCCAGTCCGTTCCTGTCTGGCGGTAACGGCTCTCGATGGCGAAGGCGTGGGTGGTGCGATAGCCCCACTGATAGTCCTCGTGCGCGATGCCCAGCTCCTGCAGGATTGGCACATCGCCATGCCCGGCCGCCCACTCCTCGGTGGGATAATGGATGAACTCCTGCATCGGCAGCAGGTGCACCGTGTTAATGCCCAGATTGACCAGGTGATCGAAACCGATCGGTTCACCGCGCGAATTGGTCAGGCCCGAGGTGGCGAAGGCCGGGATGGAGCTGCCGAGCGCGTCGGCCACAGGCAGAAGATCGGTGAAGTCCTGCACGTGCACTTCATAGGAGACCACGTCCTGCATGGCCGGGCGGCCATTGGCCAGCGGGGTTGCCGGCGTCGTTGGCCGCCACACGCGGCTCTTGCCGAACCCGTCGACATTCACGCGGGCATAGGGGTCGGAGATGTGCACCGGCTCGGTCCCGTAGAACTGGTTGCCCGGATCGTTCGGCCCATGCACGGTGAAATCATAGTAGACGCCGTGCAGATCGCCCTCGAACTGCGCCTCGAAGACGCCGTTCGCGTCGCGCTGCATCCAGACGGCCTCGGTGGCCTGCTCCGGCCCATCGTCCGGGCCCTCATAGAGATAGAGACGGATCCGGTCTGCGCGCGGAGCAAAGATCCGGAAGTCGGTCACCGAACCGTCGGCAGCGATATTCGCGCCCAGCGGCTTGTCGGAATAGAGCGTGCGGAACCAGCCGTCGAAACGCGCCCGGGCGCGCAGCTCCATCGCCAGTTCCTCGACAAAATAGACCCGCGCCGGGTCCAGCGTTTCACTGGAGAAGATCAGGGCGCCGGACGCGTCCGTCGGGAGCACGGTCGAGATCGGCAGGACATTGCCCTCGCCATCGCTCAGCCGGTAATCGGCCGGATCCGTGGAGCGCTCGGCCTCCCCGCGGAACATGACACGGATGGAGCCATCGGAATTGATTTCCGCCCGCATGCGCGCCGGGTCGGGGGCGACAGTTTCCGCGACCTCATTTTCGGTGTTTTGCGACACAGGCTCGACAGTCTGCCCCGTCGGCTCCTGTGAGCAGGACGCCAGCACTAGTGCAAGAATTGCCGTCGATGCGAACAGGGTTGCGCGCATAAACCCCTCCCTTAGTTTTGCGTGTTTTTGCAATCATGCATCGCAAGCCGGGAAGCGGCAAATGAAATCTTCCGGGATCAGGCCGGGAGA
>JAYZXG010000325.1:0-13684 GCA_036141435.1 Pseudomonadota bacterium
GACGCATGATCAATCCTCGAGCTGACGCGCTTCATCTGGCAGCATGATCGGAATCCCGTCGCGGATCGGGTAGGCGAGGCCCGCGCTCTTCGAGACCAGTTCCTGGGCGTCCTTGTCATAACTCAGCGTGCTGCGGGTGACCGGACAGACCAGGATCTCAAGCAGTTTCGGGTCGACAACGTGTTGCGGTGTATCGCTCATCTGAAACTCCTATGCGAACAGGATGGAAGAGAGGCGCCGGCGGCCGTCACGCGTGACTTCGCTCATTGGTCCTTCAGCCTCGAAGACCTTGAGCAAAAGCGTGCGTGCGGCCTGGTCATTCCACTCCCGATCCAGCGCCGTGATGGCGATCAGCTGGTCAACCGCCCCGGTCGGGTCACTGGCCGCAATTAGCGCCTCGGCGAGCTCGAAACGTGCCTGCAGGTCGCTGGGGTCAGCGGTGACTTTCTGGCGCAGCGCGGCGGTTTCGGCATCGTCGGACGGTACGCCGGATGCCAGCTCGATGGCCGACTGGGCGCCCTCAAAGGCCGGGTGGGACCGCTCAGCCTCCGGCACCTGGTCCAGGATCTGGCGGGCTTTCTCCAGGTCGCCGCTCTGGATCCAGACACGGGCCAGCCCGGCGAGGGCCGGAACATGCTTGGGATCATTCTGAAGCACGGCGGCGAAGGCCTGGGAAGCGGACTGCAGGTCATTGGCCTGCAGGGCCTGCAGGCCCTGTTCGACGTAGGCTTGCAGTTCTTCCGGGCTGGGACCATTGCCGGAGATGCGGCGAATGAAATCCCGGATCTGGCTTTCCGGAAGCGCGCCCATGAAGCCATCAACGGGCTGACCATTCTTGAAGGCAAAGACTGCGGGGATCGACTGGACGCGGAGCTGCTGGGCGATGCCCGGATTCTCGTCGATATTGATCTTGACCAGCTTGACCGCGCCTTCGGCTTCCCGGACGACATGTTCGATCATCGGGCCGAGCTGGCGGCATGGCCCGCACCAGGGTGCCCAGAAGTCAACGAGGACCGGAACCTCCTTGGAGGGCTCCACGACATCCGCCATGAAGCTCTGGTCGGTGGAGTCCTTGACGAGATCGTCTGCGCCAGCGGTATTCGGGTCGTTCAGCGTGGTCATGGGTCAGCCTTGTCTGTTTCGGCTTCTAAGTGGCGGCAAAGCGGGTCGAGTGCAAGTTTTCAAACTGTCTCGGGTGGGTCCTGGTCGAGTTGCGAGAAGTCAAACACAGTCGGTTCCCGCCCCGTGGCCCGGACGAATTTGAGCAGGTCGCGGCTGGCGATCGCGGTCGTGGCGTCATTGAGAAGCGGGTGGAAGTTGATGATCTCGTGATCGAAAATGGCCTTGTCCAGCACCATGCGAACCTGGCCCTTGATGTCGTTGATCAGCGCAAAGGCGGTGACCGAGCCGGGTCGCACGCCCAGGGTCTCGAACAACAGGTCTTCCTTGCCGAAGGACAGGCGTTGCGTCCCCAGGTGGCGATGCAGCTTGTTGATGCGGATCACCGTTTCCCCGAGGGCCGAGACCAGAACGATCTGGCCCTTCTTGTCCTTTAGAAAGAGGTTCTTGGTGTGTCCCCCCGGCATGGAGGCCTTGATGTGCTGGCCTTCCTCGACGGTAAAAATGGGCTCGTGATCCACCGTGGAGTGGGAGATCCCGTGGCTGTCGAAGAAGGCGAACAGGTCTTGGCGGCTCTTGTGCATCGGGCTGTTGAAGCCTGCCTGCGCGGGCAATTCAAGGCCGCTGCATCAGAACCGCTTGAAGGACTTGCATTCCGTTTCTGTTTGCGCGATATACCCCGCTCCCCAGCGGGGCCACGGCCTTGCAAACATTGAGCGGGCGTAGCTCAGGGGTAGAGCGTCACCTTGCCAAGGTGAATGTCGTGAGTTCGAATCTCATCGCCCGCTCCATTCTCTTCTCAGAGTTTTCGGAACACGCGCTTCAGCAAGTCATTGCTGCGGATCGGCTTGCGTGCGCGATCGACCGCCTTGGCGTGGAGTGTGCCGTGCAGGAGCTCCAGCGAGCTGTAGCTCGTGTCACGCTGAGTGGAGTTTTCGCTGGTCTTGCGCATGTCGCTCTCCTGTTTCCGGGTCTATCCAGTGTCAGGATGCGTGACGGGTGCGACAGCGGTTGGGCTGGGTGAGGGAAATTCAGAGGCAGAAAAAAAGCCGAACGGAGGCAAACCCGTTCGGCTTCAATTCATCTGGCTGTCCTTGCGCTTATTCGGACAGTGAGCGCAGGAGGTCGATCACGCGGCGACGAACCGTCTGGTCCTTGATGCCGGAGAAGGCCGATGCCAGGGCCAGGCCGTCAGGGCTGGCAATGAAGTCATAGAGCGTATCGGAGTCCTCACCCTTGAGCTCGGAGCTGCCGCTCTCATCGAGGCCCTCGAAGAAATAGGCAACCGGCACTTCCATGACCTTGGCCACATGGAACAGACGGCTGGCGCCAATGCGATTGGTGCCCCGCTCGTATTTCTGGACCTGCTGGAAGGTAACCCCCAGTTTTTCACCGAGTTCAGACTGGCTCATGTCCAGCAGACTGCGGCGCAAACGCAGGCGGGCACCTACATGCTGGTCAATGCTCGTCGGGCCTCTCGCACTCATTATATCCTCGTTTCTGTGTTCTTATGTTTTCAGTGTCGCAATGTTCGCATGGATGACGAAGCGAAACTTGGAACCATGGGTTGTCCAGACGATCGAATGCTTTAACGGCACAGTTTCCGACCTGTATTGTTCAACCCAATCCTGATGTTGCCGGGCGTTCTTCAAGCCAAAACCAGACATATTTGCAAAAACGATAGTCCAGTCAGACAGGAATTACTCACCAAAGTGCCACTTTGTCTGTCGGTGACGGCGCAAGACCGCCTCCATGCATTATTGTTTCGAACAACAACGAACTGATGCGAGTGTGAAAGTTTTAGATTATGTAGGCGTCAGTGGTTTTGGCCCGGTGGCGCCACAACTCAAGGTGCGGGTTGTGCTGCTGGGGTTTGGGAAATCGCAGATTGCACGGCGCCAGGCCCTGTCCTGTACTAATAAATACATTCAGCGCTCCATGGCTGTCGTGCGCGATTCAAGGCTGGAGCGCCCGGTGCGCTTTGGCTAGAACAACAGCGATCAGCGCAAGGACCCGTGATCATGTCTGGACTGGTTTTGGCACTGGCCGCTGCAACCCTGATTGCAGAGCCGCAAACACGCGTCGATTTCAATTTCGAGACGCGGTGGCGTTACGCCTTTCTTGATGACCAATTCCGGGCGGGCGGGTCCGACCAGGCCCTGTCCGGTCGCACGCTTGTCGAGGCGCGCTTTTCCACCGGTGCCTGGGTTCTGGGCGGAGAGTTGATCGACAGCCGGGTCTACCAGGAGGACAGCGGCTCCACCCTCACCACCAGCATGGTGAATACCACGGACATTCTGCAGGCCTATGTCGGTTGGCATGATGTCTCTGACGGGGTGCGCACCGACGTCCAGCTCGGCCGGTTCACCCTGAATGTGGGTAGCCGTCGCTTCATGGCGCGCAACGGTTTTCGCAACACGATCAATGCGTTCACCGGTGCCAATATACGGCGTGAGGCCGAGGCCTGGCGATTGACGGCCTTTCTGGTCTCGCCTGTTCGCCGCTTCCCCACCGAGCGTCGGGCGCTGGAAACCAACGCGCATGCCTGGGACGAAGAAAACTTCGATCAGGCGTTCCTTGGCCTGCATTTCAAGCACGACCTGGACGCCGCGCGTACACGATATGAGGCATTCCTGTTTGCCCTGGACGAAACTGATGCGACCGATCTGGCGACGGCGGACCGCCAAGTGCTGACCGTGGGGGGCCGTTATTATCGCGCGCCCGCGGCGGGAGAATGGGATTTTGATCTTGAGGCTGCCGTGCAGTGGGGTGAGCGCTCTGAATCCCGGTCTGTCTCCGCACCCGAACGCGACGTGTTCGCGACCACCGGTCACGCGGAGATTGGCTACACATTCGCTGCGCCCTGGTCACCACGCCTGTCTGCGGAACTGGAATATGCTTCCGGCGATACGGATGTAAGTGATGGAAATTGGGGGCGGTACGACCCGCTCTATGGTCTGCGCCGCCGGGATTTCGGCCAGACGGGGATCCACGGCCCGCTGCGTCGCGAGAACATTGTTGCACCGGGTTTGCGTCTGACCCTGCGCCGGGATGCATTGCTCGATCTGCGCGTCTTGTACAAGGCGGGCTGGCTCGCGTCTGAAACGGATGTCTGGACAGATGGGCGCCTGCGCGATGTAAGCGGTCAATCCGGCCGTTTTGTGGGCCACCATCTCGACACGCGCCTTCGCTATTGGCTCGTTCAGGACCGTCTCCAGCTTGAGGTCGGCGGGGCCGTTTTCGAACGCGGGGCATTTGCTGACAACGCGCCGGGCGCCCCGGATGCCGCGACCAGCGTGTTCGGCTATTCGATGCTGACGCTGAAATACTAGCCTGGACCGCGGAAGAGCTCGCGCGCTCAGGCCCTCACAAACCTGTGAAAGAGTGTGGGGTGTAAATCCCCCGTCCCGCCCCCATATGAGGTTCAGCGACGGTTGAAGCGCCCGCCGCTCACAGAAAGCTAGGGTCACGATATGGCGCGTTTTATCTCAGTTGCGATCGCGGGTTTGATTTTGACGGCATCAATCGCAGCCGCCTCTTGGAATCAGACAAACGGTCTCTACATAAGTTGACGTAACACGGTTTCGGGCACTCCCCCCAGAGTCCGGAACTGTTGAGACGATCAGGCCTCTAACGTGCGTCCCCCCAGCCTGCCGATTGAGGTCTGAAGGCGCCGCCGGGTTCCCCTGTCCCTACTCGGCGGTGCCGTCGTCTCCCTCTCCCCAGCAAAGAATCCGGTCGACCCGGCGTCATCGCAGGTAATGCGTGACCGCTAACATGCCGTCGTTCCTGCATTTTCCGATTTCCGGTTTGCAGCAAGCGCGGTCGGTTTGGCTTGCGCCGTGCGCAAACAGGTCTAGGCTCCGATCAAAATATACAAGCCAGGGAGATCTGCACCATGGGGGCGGTCGTCGGAGTAGCGCACGCCTATACGCGCGCCGAGTTCATGGAGGCCGCGCGCACGCGCTGGCAGGACGCATTCGGACAGGAATGCGGTGACCTCGGAAACTCCTTCTTTTCTCAGATATTTGATGATGCATTGTCGGAAGACCTTGAACTGGTTTCCGCCGATGATCTGGCCAAGATGAGCCTGGATTTCTGGTGCTTTGGCAGCGAACGCCCGGGCGATGAAATCCAGATCCGCATGCGTCCCGCCACCCGGGCCGATGGCTCGGAAATGCCGCGCTCCATTCTGGAAATCATTGGCCGGGACCGCCCGTTCATTGTCGATTCCGTCATGGCGGAGATCGGCGCGCAGGGTCATGATATCATCGCCATGTTCCACCCCATTGTTCAGGCGCGTCGGGGTGCCAAGGGCGAGCGGGTCATGGAAGGCGGCCGTATCTTGCCGGAATCCATGATCCAGGTGCATTTGCCGCCGCTTGACGAGCTGTCCCAGCAAACCCTGATCGATGGCGTCACCGGGACGCTCGATGATGTCCGGGTCGCGGTCGAGGACTGGGCCGACATGCGCGCGCAGATGGACGAGGCGATCGCGCACCTGGAAGCAGCCAAGAGCCATGCCTCTCCGGAGGAGATGGCCGAAGCGCTGGAATTCCTGCGCTGGATCCGTGACGACCATTTCGCGTTCCTGGGCTGTCGTGTGTACGATTTCGACGTCGAGAACGACGGTTCCATGGCCAACCGCGTACCCACCGTGCGCAGTGATACCGGTCGCGGTGTCCTGCGCGACCCGGACCGTCACGTCCTGCGCAAGGGCTCCGAGCCGGCCGTGCTGACCCCGGCGATCGAGACATTCCTGCGTGAACCCACCCCGATCATTGTCGCCAAGGCCAACATGAAGAGCCGCGTCCATCGACGGGTCTACATGGATTACATCGGGGTGAAGCGCTATCGCGAGGACGGCGCCGTCATCGGCGAGGCGCGTTTTGTCGGCCTGTTCACCGCAGAAGCCTATGACCAGAGCGCCAGTGATGTGCCGCTGATCCGACGCAAGGTTCGACGCGTGCTGGAGCGCGCCGGCAAGACGCCGGGCACGCACAATGCCAAGAAGCTGCGCAATACAGTCGAGAACTATCCGCGCGACGAGCTGTTCCAGACGGATGAGAATGACCTGCTGGAAATCAGCCTGGGAATTCTTCATCTCAATGACCGGCCGCGGACCAAGCTGTTCATCCGCCGCGACCAGTTCGACCGCTTTGTCTCGGCGCTGCTCTATGTTCCGCGTGATCGTTATAACTCGAAGGTCCGCGAACAGGCCGGCGAGCTGATTCGCGATGCCTTTGGCGGCCGGCTGTCGGCTTATTACCCGCAGTTTGGCGACAGCCCCCTGGCGCGCGTTCACTACATCATTGGCCTCAACCCCTTCGATCACCCGGAGCCGGATGTCGACGAGCTCGAGCGCCGTGTCGCGCTGCTGGCGCGGACCTGGGAAGATGATTTCGAAACCCATGTCCGCCGCACGGCGTCGGACAAGGTGCGCTTGCGCATGCCTGCTTACGAGGGCGCGTTCAAGGCGGGTTATCGCGAACTCTACGATCCGGAAGAGGCGCTCAAGGACGTCATCAAGATCGAGGCTCTGGACGATCCGCACCAGGTCGCGGTGCGCGTCTACACCGAGCCCGATGACGCGGATAACGAACTGCGCCTCAAGATCTACCGTATCCAGAAACCGGTTTCGCTGTCGCGCGTCATGCCGGTGCTGGAGAATCTCGGCTTGCTGGTCGTCCAGGAAACCGGATTCCCGATTGATCGGCGCGCCACAGAGGGACAATCGCTGGATCGTGCCTATGTGCATGATTTCGAGATGAAATCCGATGCTCTGCGTGGCCGCTCCCTGGAAGAGATTGCCGAGCAACTCGAAGATGCGCTGCTGGCCATGGCCGAAGGCCGTGCCGAGGATGATGGCTTCAACCGCCTGATCGTCGAAATTGGCGTGAACTGGCGCGAGGCGGCCTTCCTGCGCACCTGTGCCCGCTACCGCCAGCAGACGGGGCTCGACCCGTCCCAGAGCATCCAGGAAGAGGCCCTTGCAGCCAATCCCGATATTGCCAAGGGTTTGCTGGAACTGGCGCGCGTGAAGTTCGATCCAGGCTTCGACGGGGATATGAAAGCGCGCGGAGATGCGGTCTGGGAAGTGTCGAAAGCGCTTCGGGAACAGCTTGATGCCGTTGCCAGCCTGGACCATGACCGCGCCCTGCGCCGGATCTTCCACCTGATCGAAGCCACGCTCCGGACGAATTTCTTCCAGCGCGATGAGGACGGAAACCCCAAGCCGCGCATTTCTATCAAGATCGCCAGCGAATTGCTGGGAGAGCTTCCGTTGCCCAAGCCCTATCGCGAGATCTTCGTGTGGGCGCCGGATGTGGAAGGCGTGCATCTGCGTTTCGGACCGGTTGCCCGCGGCGGCCTGCGCTGGTCGGATCGTCGTGATGATTTCCGCACGGAAGTGCTCGGCCTGGTGAAGGCCCAGCAGGTCAAGAACGCCGTGATCGTACCGGTCGGTTCCAAGGGTGGCTTTTACCCGAAAACCCTGCCGCGCAACGGTTCGCGTGACGAAGTCTTCGAAGCGGGACGCGAGGCCTACAAGACCTTCATCCGTGGCCTGCTCGATCTCACCGACAATATTGTCGAGGACGCCGTCATCCGCCCGGACCGTTCCGTGTGCTGGGATGATGAAGACCCCTATCTGGTGGTTGCTGCCGACAAGGGCACGGCGACATTCTCGGACACGGCCAATGGCATGGCCGAGAACGAGTTTGATTTCTGGCTGGGCGATGCTTTCGCCTCCGGCGGTTCGGCGGGATATGACCACAAGAAGATGGGCATCACCGCGCGCGGCGCCTGGGAGTCCGTCAAGCGTCACTTCCGCGAGCTGGGCAAGGATATCCAGAACGAGCCGTTCACTGTTGTCGGTGTTGGCGACATGTCCGGTGACGTGTTCGGTAACGGCATGCTGCTTTCCAAGCAGATCAAGCTGATCGCCGCATTCGATCATCGCGATATCTTCATCGACCCGGACCCGCAGGACCCCGAAAAACTCTGGGAGGAGCGCGATCGTCTCTTCAAGCTCGGTCGCTCCTCCTGGCAGGATTACGATACGAGCCTGATTTCCCAGGGCGGCGGTATTTTCCCGCGCAGCTCCAAAACGATCGCCCTGACCCCAGAAATCAAGGCGCTCACGGGTATCAGCGAGGATGCTGTCAGCCCGACCGAGCTCATCCAGGCTTTGCTCAAGAGCGAAGCAGAACTGCTGTGGTTCGGTGGTATCGGCACCTACGTCAAAGCCACGCACGAGCAACACTGGGAAGTGGGTGACAAGGCGAATGACAGTCTGCGGATCAATGCAGACGAGGTCGGCGCCAAGGTTATCGGCGAGGGTGCCAATCTGGGCTTCACCCAGTCGGCGCGTATCGAGTTCAGCCGTCATGGCGGTCGGGCCAATGCCGACTTCGTGGACAACTCTGCCGGCGTCGACAGCTCGGACCACGAGGTCAATATCAAGATCCTCTTGCGCCCGGTCGTCCGCAGCGGCGACATGGACCGTGAGGCGCGCGATGCCTTGCTTGAATCCATGACGGATGATGTTGCGGATCACGTGCTCCAGCACAATTATGACCAGACCCTGGCGCTGACCATGGCGGAAAAGACAGCCGTGGCTGACCTTGACGCCCACGAGCGGTTCATGACGCGCCTGGAAGAGCTCGGCCAGCTTGACCGTGAAGTCGAATTCCTGCCCCCGGCGGATGGTATTCAGACGCTCAAGGCGCGGGGCGAGGGGCTGAGCCGACCGGAACTCGCTGTGCTGATCTCCTATGCCAAGATCACCTTGTTTGACCAGCTGGTGGCCTCGGATGTGCCCGATGATGCGCATTTCCGGTCCATGTTGATCAACTACTTCCCGGACCAGCTGCACAAATTCTCTGACGGCATGGATGCGCACCGCCTGAAGCGGGAGATCATCTCCACCATCCTCGCCAACGAGATGATCAATCTGGGTGGGCCGACATTCATCCACCGGGCCATCGACAGTACCGCAGCGACGGTTCCGGCGATTGCCCGGGCGTTCGAAGCGGGGCGCCAGGTCTTTGGCTATGCCGAGCTGACGGACCAGATCAACGCCCTGGATAATATCGCGCCGGCGGCCGTTCAGCTGCAGCTGCATGAGGAAATCATTCGGCTGCTGCGCCGTCAGACCTACTGGCTGGTCCGTCGCAATCGGCATCGTTCCGATACCAAGGCGGAGCCGATCCGCGATGTGATCGATACCTATCAGCCAGGTGTCCAGCAACTCCGCTCGATGGTCCACCTGATCATTTCCGATCATGAACGCCAGGGCTTCGAGGCGCGCCGGAATGCCTTCGTCAAGGCTGGCGCCCCGGAAGAGCTGGCGCGTGCCGTCGCCGAATTGCGACCGCTGACCTCGTCAACCGACGTGATCGACATGGCGATCAACAGCGATTGGCCGCTCGCACCGACAGCCTTCCTGTACCATGCGATGGGAGCGCGCTTCCGGTTCGACCGGCTGCGCGGCCTCGGTCATGAAGTCGTGTCTGACCAGCACTGGGACCGCCTCGCTGTCCGCCGCCTGATGGAAGACTTCTATGCCAGCCAACAGGCGATGACGGCGTCGGCCATGCGGTTTGCCTTGCAGGCCGGCGGGTCCCTGGCGCAGGGCATCGAGGAGCCGAGCCGCGAATGGGCCGAGAGCCTTGTCGAGGTCTGGATTACCGTCAACGAGGAAGAAGCCGGTCGCGTCGACAGCGTCCAGCGACAGCTCGATGCCTCGGGTGCCTGGACCCTGTCCAAGCTGGCCATTGCATCGACGCAATTGGGGGAGATGGCGGGTGTCGCCCAGCCCTAGGCAGCGCGCCTAGGACGGGTTCTGTCCAAACCTTTCATCCAGCAATTCAACAATACGCCGCTGCGCCTGCGCAGCGGCGTTTTCATTGTAGACAATGCGTGGATCGAGCGGCGGGGCATTGGGCTCGTCAAAGGCGTGCGTCTGATCAGGATAGGTCTCGACGCTGACCTGTGATCCGCCACGCGCCAGGCGGCGCGCACAACGCGCGGCCGGCGCGATCACATCGTCCTCCGCAAGAATGGCGTGTAGCCGAATGTGTTCCGGCAGGTTGTGGCCATCGGTCCGGGCCGGGAAACCGCAATAGGGATACATGGCCAGGGCAAGCTGGACACCACTCAATTCGGTCTCGCCGTCGCGCAGCGAGGCAGGGGCACGATGATCTCCCGCCAGGCTCAGCGCATCCAGGATCGTCCAGCCCCCGTGGGACCAGCCCAGCAGGGCCATGTGGTTGCCATCGATCTGCGGGTGACGACGCGCGAGCTCCAGTCCGGCATGGATGTCTGCTGCGCGTTCCTGGCCCAACAGGCGCAGCGCCATGCAGACCTGGCTCATGCTGCCAAGGCGTCCGATCCCGCGCGCCGCGTTGGAATTGATGATCAGGGCTGCATACCCGGCCTCGACGATCGCATCGGCGTAATTGTCCTGGACCTGTCTGCGGCCGCCGCATCCATGCAGAAGGAGCACGCCCGGCACCGGACCAGCCGTATTGTCGGGCAAACGGATCTCGGTATGGGGCTCGATCAGCGCGATGTGTTGATCCAGGGTCCGTTTCGGCACCGCCAGGCCGCTCAGACTGACGGCATAGGCCAGCAGCAGCGCAGCCAGCAGCGTGGCGAGCGCGGCGAACAGGTAGAAAACCGATCTGCGCAAAAACATGCCGGGACACTGGTGGCAGCGTCCCGGCAGGTCAATGTTTAGATGATTCACATGCAGATCCTTGCCGGATCCAGCAAGGTGTCTAGTGGCGGAAGTGGCGCATGCCCGTGAAGACCATGGCAAGGCCGGCCGCGTCAGCGGCGGCGATCACCTCGTCATCGCGGATTGATCCGCCCGGCTGGATCACCGCGGTGGCGCCGGCCTCGACTGCTGCGTTCAGACCGTCGGCAAACGGGAAGAAGGCGTCTGATGCGCACACCGAACCGATGGTGCGGGACTGGTCCCAGCCATTCTCGGCTGCTGTGGCCTCGGCTTTGCGAACCGCCAGGCGTGCGGCTTCCAGGCGGCTGGTCTGACCCATGCCGATCCCAGCGGTCACACAGTTATTGGTGTAGACGATCGCGTTGGATTTGACGTGCTTGACGACTTTCCAGGCGAACATCAGGTCGGCCAGCTCGGCTTCGCTCGGCGCGCGCTGGGTGACAACCTTCAGCTCTTCGGGCGTGATCATGCCGATATCGCGTTCCTGGACCAGCAGGCCACCGGCAACGGTCTTTGTCATCCAGCCGGATTGCGCCGTATCGGCCATGCCGCCTGTCAGGAGGACACGCAGATTGGCCTTGGCAGACAGTACGGCCAGAGCATCCTCGTCCGCATCCGGCGCGATGATCACCTCGGTGAAGATCTTGACCAGGGCGGAGGCCGTTTGCGCATCCAGCGTACGGTTCATGGCGACAATGCCGCCGAAGGCCGAGATGGGATCTGCCGCGAACGCGCTTTCATAGGCGCCGACCAGCGTGTCGTTCACTGCGACGCCACACGGGTTGGCGTGCTTGACGATAACAACGGCTGCCTTGTCCGCCGGGTCGAATTCGCTGGCGAGTTCGAAGGCGGCGTCTGCATCTGCAAGGTTGTTATAGCTCAGGGTCTTGCCCTGGACCTGGCGACCGGTTGCGATGCCGTGGCGAATTTCGGGAGTGGTGTAGAAAGCCGCGCGCTGGTGCGGGTTCTCACCATAGCGCAGGGACTGGGTGAGCTCGCCACCAAAGGCGCGGAAATCCGGAGCGCCCTCGCCCAGCTGGTCTGCGAACCAGCCGGAGATCGCTGCGTCATAGGCGGCCGTACGGGCATAGGCCTTGGCCGCCAGGCGTGTGCGCAGGTCCAGTGAGACGGCGCCGTCATGAATCTCCATCTGCTCCAGGACCTGGTCAACATCCTTGCCATCAACACAGACCGAGACCCAGGCATGGTTTTTCGCGGCGGCGCGGATCATGGCCGGTCCGCCGATATCGATGTTCTCGACACAATCCTCGGCGCTGGCACCGCGTGCGACAGTCGCTTCGAACGGATAGAGATTGACGTAGAGCAGGTCGATCTGCGGGATGCCGTGCTCGCCCATCGACGTGCGGTCATCCTGATTGTCGCGACGCCCCAGCAAGCCACCATGCACGCGCGGGTGCAGGGTTTTCAGGCGTCCATCCATCATCTCCGGGAAGTCGGTGACTTCAGAGACGTCCTTGGCATCAATGCCTGCCTCGTTGAGCGCGCGCAGCGTGCCTCCGGTGGACAGGATTTCCACGCCGGCATCTGCCAGGCGCTTGCCGCGCTCGATCAGCCCGTCCTTGTCGGAAACAGAAATCAGAGCTCGACGAACGGGTACGAGGTCCATAGCGGTCATGAAACCGGCTCCTTGGGTCTGTCAGAATTTGGCTGCGGGTTAGCACGCCTTGCCCTAGTGGGAAAGCGCGCTTTCTTTCGGTTCTGGCTGGACAGGTTGCAGCTGGGCGATCTGGCCCAGGGCCGTCTGCATGCGTTCGGGATCATTCTTGCGAGCGCTGTCCAGCAGGTCGTCCAGCAATTGCGAGGTGGTTTCAAGCGGCATGCGACCCCCATTGATCGAGCGGATACTCTCGATTGAGGTCGAGCGGGCTTCTTCAAAATTATAGATCAGGCTCTCGTGCCGTTTCTCGCCGGGCCTCAGGCCGATCACATTGATGGCGCCGGGCGCGTCCGGGTCGAGACCGCGCAAGCGCAGCAACTGGCGCGCCAGCCGAAGGATGGAGACGGGCTCGCCCATGTCGAAGACATAGAGGGCACCATTGAGGTCCGTGTTCGCGGCCGTCAGGGATGCGGCGGACAGGACCAGGCCAGAGGCCTCGCTGACCGTCATGAAGTATCGGGTCGCTTCCGGGTCGGTGACGGTGACGGACTGGCCGGTTTCGATCTGGTGTTCAAACAGCGGCACCACCGACCCGCTGGAGCCAAGCACATTGCCAAAGCGGACCACGCAGATACGCAGACCGTTATCGCTCTCGGCTTCGGCCTGGGCGAGCAATTCGGCGGCCCGCTTGGTGGTGCCCATCACGTTTTCCGGCTCAACCGCCTTGTCGGTGGAGATCAGCGCGAAAATCCCGGCATCATGTTTCTTCGCAGCCTCGATGGCGACAGACGTGCCGAGCACATTGGTGCGCACCGCCTCGCCCGGATTGAGTTCGCTCATCGGAACGTGTTTCAGCGCTGCGGCGTGCAGCACGACATGCGGCTTTTCCTCGGCGAAGATCGTGTCGACCCGCTTGGGGTCGCGGACATCCGCCAGGACGGCCCGCCAGTTCACGCCGGCCTGGCGGCGGCGCATTTCCATGTCGATGCCGTAGAGATTGGCTTCCGAGGCATCCAGCAGGATCAGTTTTTCCGGCGACAGCTGAGCGGCGAGGCGAACCAGCTCGGAACCGATCGTGCCGCCGGCACCGGTGACCAGCACGCGCTTGCCTTCGATCATCTCCCGAGCGGGTTCGAGATCGGGCGTGCGCGGAGGTCGATTGAGCAGGTCCGCGGTTTCCACGGGCGAAAACGCGCCCGGTCCGT